>CAJATL010000202.1 GCA_903944895.1 uncultured Bacteroidota bacterium | reverse complement strand
CGAATTTGTAACCCTAAAAAAACGGGGTGTCAACCTGCTTGGACTATGCCCTTTTCACAACGAAAAAACCCCTTCGTTCACCGTTTCACCCAAAAAAGGAATTTTTAAATGTTTTGGTTGTGGAAAAGGAGGTAACTCGGTTAACTTCCTGATGGAACATGAACAGTTTACCTATCCCGAAGCCCTGAAATATCTCGCAAAAAAGTATCATATCGAGTATAGCGAGGAGGAGCAAACCCCCGATCAAATCAGGGAACTGAACGAAAAAGAAGGCCTTTTTCATGCTACCGATTTTGCAGCTAAATTTTTTGCAACCAACCTTTTCGACACTGAACAAGGCCGGTCAATTGGGTTAAGTTATTTTAAGGAAAGGGGTTTCAGGGACGATATCATCAAAAAATTCCAGCTCGGTTTTGCCCTCGACGAGTGGGACCATTTTACAAGAAATGCCCTGCAGCAGGGCTACAACAGAGATTATCTCGAAAAAACCGGTCTCACCATTGTCAAAGATGGTAAGGTTTACGATCGCTTCCGCGGAAGGGTGATTTTCCCGATTCACAATATTTCGGGGCGGGTTTTGGGCTTTGGTGGCCGGATTCTTAAAATCGAAAAAACTTCCCCAAAATATGTTAACTCCCCCGAATCGGACATCTACCACAAAGGCAAGGTCCTTTACGGGATAAACCTGGCAAAAAACGCCATCCTCAGCGCCGACAACTGCTATCTTGTCGAAGGCTACACCGACGTAATTTCGCTTCATCAGTCGGGCGTCGAAAATGTGGTGGCCTCTTCGGGGACCTCGCTCACCACCGAACAAATCAAGCTGATCAGCCGTTACACCAAAAACATCACCATTTTATACGATGGCGACGCTGCCGGAATCAAGGCCTCATTCCGCGGAATCGACATGATCCTGGAGCAAGGCATGGATGTAAAAATCGTGCTTTTTCCCGATGGCGAAGACCCTGATTCGTTTGCCCGCAACCACCGCAGCAGCGAGGTTACCGAGTTTATCACGAAAAAGGCTGTCAACTTCATTTTCTTTAAAACAGATCTTCTGTTAAAGGAAGCTGGAGCTGATCCTTTAAAAAGAGGTAGCTTAATTAAGGAAATTGTCGGCTCAATTGCACTTATCCCCGACCCAATTAACCGGCAGATTTACCTTAAGGAATGTTCGGAGTTATTGGGTATGGAGGAGCAAAACCTGATGAATCAACTCAATCGCATCGGGCTCAACCAACTTGATAAAAAACAAAAGGAAAACAGACCTGAAGAACCTCCTCAAGCCAGCGAAAAATTCATCTTAACTGCAGAAAAGCAGGTTGAGTACGATTTTTTGTCAAGTGTTTTTCAGGAAAAAGATGTGATCCGGTTGCTTATTACTTTTGGCAATCGCCCGTTGATTTTTGAACAGAAAAATGAGGCCGGCAAAACCGTAGAAATCAGTATTGATGTTGCTACATTCATCGTAAGAGATCTTCAAAATGATGAAGTCGAATTTCATACCCCTATTTATCAACAGGTTTTCGACCTGACAGCCAAACAGCTCGATGCCGGGATTATTCCAGACGACCAGTTTTTTCTCCATCACATTAATAATGAAATTTCAAGTTTAGCTGCCGAATTAATTATCCCAAAATATGAACTGCACGATTGGCCTCGCGTTAAAATTACCGTTTCACGCGAAGAGGATAAATTGAAAATTGCGGTGATGCAATCAGTGTTGTCATTAAAACTTCGAAAGCTTGAAAAGATGATTGAAATTATCGATAAATCTATTAAGATTGCTCAGCAAAATCTTACCCCATTCGATGAAATTATGGAACTGATGGGTTCGCAAAACGACCTCAATAATATGAAGAAGATAATATCAGCCGAATTGGGCAGGATTATTTTAAGATAGCCGCCTTTTCGAGTTGCACCAGCTCCTCAATCCGGCAAACCATTAATTTTATAAATTTGCATGTTTTCAATAAATTTTTGCTCAACAAATTTTAATTTCAGAAAAATGAAAAACCATTCATTCCTTCCAATTTCATTATTTATTATGCTGATAATTAGCGCATCATGCAGTCAACAGCCTAAGATTGATGCAAAAGATTACGACAAGTTTCCGGTTTATTCGGGCAACGACCTGGGAATAACCTATGCTGCCGAATCATCAAAATTCAGAATCTGGGCACCAACAGCCGAAAAAGTTAAAATCCTGCTTTATAATGTAGGCTTGGGTGGATCTCCGGTTATGGAAAAAGAGATGAAAAAAGATGCCGAAGGTACCTGGCTTCTCCAAATCGACGGTGACCTGGCGGGTAAATTTTATACCTTCAGAATTAAAACCGGCGGTAAATGGCTTAATGAAACGCCGGGAATCTACGCCAATGCCGTTGGCGTAAACGGAATGAGGGCTGCCGTTGTAAATATGAGCGAAACAAACCCCGACGATTGGGAAAACGATAGAAAGCCTGCATTAGCGAATTTTGGTGAAATCGTCATTTACGAATTGCATGTCCGCGATCTTTCTATTTCGCCAACTTCAGGAATTACCAATAAAGGAAAATTCCTGGGGCTTACCGAAACAGGAACCGTTTGCCAGCAGGGCGAAAAAACCGGCATCGACCATCTTGAAGAATTGGGAATCACTCACCTTCATATTTTACCGGCTTTCGATTATAAGAGTCTCGATGAAACCCGCCTCGACGAAAATAAATACAACTGGGGCTACGATCCTCAAAACTATAACGTTCCCGAAGGTTCATTTTCAACCGACCCCTACAATCCTGAAAGCCGCATCAGGGAGTTTAAACAAATGGTGCTGGCCCTTCATCAAAAAGGCATCCGCGTGATTATGGACGTGGTTTACAACCACACCAGCGACACCGAAAATTCGAATTTCAGCCTTGAAGTTCCAGGTTATTATTACCGCCACAACACCGATGGAACGCTTTCGAATGCCTCAGCCTGCGGAAATGAAACAGCTTCCGAAAGGCCGATGATGCGCAAATACATGATCGAATCGCTGAAACACTGGATTGCGGAATACCACGTTGATGGCTTCCGCTTCGATTTGATGGGAATTCACGACATCACCACCATGAACCAAATCCTAGAGGAAATTCATCAGATCGATCCTACGATTTTCCTTTACGGCGAAGGCTGGACGGCAGGCTCAAGCCCGTTGCCGCAAAATGAACAGGCCGTGAAAAAGTTTACTGCCCGCCTCAACGGCATTGCAGCTTTTAGCGACGATATCCGCGACGGAATCAAGGGAAGCTGGAGCGACCATAAGGCAAAAGGCTTTGTAAGCGGCGCTCCCGGGATGGAAGAAAGTATCAAATTTGGTGTGGTGGCTTCTACACAGCACCCACAGGTTGATTATTCGAAAGTAAATTATTCGAAAGAACCCTGGGCAAAAGAACCTTTCCAGACCATCAATTACGCTTCGTGCCACGACAATCACACTTTGTGGGATAAACTGAATTTTACAAATCCCGACGACAGCGAAGCCGACCATATTAAAATGGATAAACTGGCCAACACCATCGTGATGACCGCACAGGGCGTGCCTTTTATTCATGCCGCCGAAGATTTTCTGAGGACAAAACAAGGCGTCGAAAATTCGTTCAATTCGCCAGATTCCATCAACCAGATCGACTGGGAAAGGAAAAGCTGGTATCGTGGGGTTTTCGATTATTACCAGGGATTAATCAAACTTAGGAAAGCCCACCCGGCATTCAGAATGACAACTGCTGACGACATCCGGAAAAACCTGGAGTTCATCGAAACCGGCATTCCGGGCGTGGTAGCTTTTATTCTGAAAAACAATGCCAACGGCGACAAGTGGAAACAAATCCTGGTGGTTTACAACGCCAGCAAAAAAGGTGAAATCGTTAAATTTCCGTTTGCCAAATGGACGATTGTTTTAAACGAAAACGGCTATAACGAAGCTGGCTACCGTGCTTTCAAGCATAATCAGCTTTCAGTTCCGGCTATTTCGGCAGTGGTTTTAGCTGAGATTTTGCCGGAGTAAATTCAGGAATGAAAAAAGGTTTCTTCTTTTCAAAAAGGAGAAACCTTTAAACCATCCTTCAAATAAGAAAAAACCCTTATTTCAAAGGTTCCAGGTTCAAATCAACTTTTACCTGGATGGTTTTGGAAATGTTGTTTACCACTGTATTTGGAATCTCGATACCATAATCAGCGAGTGTTACATTAAATGTCGAAACGGCATTAACCTTCCCGCCTTTAACCGTGATGGTTCCTTTTTCGGCAACATCTTTTGTTACACCATGGATGGTGAGTTTTGCCTCCACATCGGCAGGATAGATGCCGTCTTTGGCAAAATCAATGTCGGCAATATTCTTGATCTTCCCCGAAAGGGTAGCGTTGGGAAATTTATCCGATTCCATATAATTTTCGTTGAAATGCTCCTGCATCAGGGCTTTTTCAAACTCGAACGATTTAATTAAAACCTTAACCACAAAATCGCCGGTTTTGCTGTCAATGGCCGAATTAACCTGCTTGTTGTGGGCTTCGATATTTTCCATGGGCATCGACGAAAAAAAGCTGATGTTTCCGTTTTTGGTCATAAATTTTTGTGCCTGCGCGATGTTCCCAAACATCAGAAATGCGGCAATGATGGTTACAAAAGTTCTCATTTTTATCTGTTTTATGTGTTTCTGAAATTACTTAACAATTGATCCTTTTTCGATGATAATGTCGGTATCGTTGAATCCCGAACAAAAGCCCTTTAAAACAATTTCCTCGACAGAGGCATAGTTTTTAAGACCTTCATTAAATTTTGGCAGCATAGTAACGCGGATTCCCTCCTGGCCAAACATGCCTTCTGAGAAAGCAAAAACCGCCACAACCAGCGTGTCAACTTCTTCGACATTGTTCACCGTACCACTTATTTCGACAACTTTTCCATTGTACTTTTGACCCGCTGCGGTGGCATCGGTTTTATAAGCATCGTACAACGCTTTGGCGCCAATTTTAAAGTCGGCTTCCATATTTTCGAAGTTTGGATGGGGTTTGTTGTAAACAAATTTATAAACCACAAATGCTCCAATTATTCCAATCACAGCAAGTCCTATCAAAATTTTTAACCAGTTTTTCATCATTAATGTTTTTAATAATAAACAAAGTAAACTCAACTTTGGTTGCAGGATTACCTAAAGAATTTAAATTAAGGATTTTTACGATTAAGAAAGAGGATTACCAGCATCAATAATCGGTTTTTAAATTTACAAATGACCAACAGCGACATTTTTGGCCACGCCGTGAAATTTTCGACAAATGGCTCTGGACAAAAATTGATAGTTTTGCAATCATTAATTTAAACTGGAATTACACGATGGAAAATCAGATCAGCCTTTACAATACGTTAACGCGCCGCAAGGAACTTTTTGAACCGATGAGCCCGCCACATGTGGGTCTATACGTTTGCGGCCCAACCGTTTATGGCGATGCACATCTGGGGCATGCCCGGCCGGCCATCACTTTCGACCTCGTTTTCAGATATCTGAATCATGTTGGCTACAAGGTTCGCTATGTGCGGAATATTACCGATGTTGGCCATTTGGAAAATGATGCCGATGTTGGCGAAGATAAAGTGGCTAAAAAAGCCAGGCTGGAGCAATTGGAGCCGATGGAAATTGTCCAGTATTTTACCAACCGCTACCATCACGACATGGAAATGCTCAACGTGCTTCCGCCCAGCATCGAGCCGCACGCGTCGGGACACATCATCGAGCAGATCGATCTGGTTAAGAAAATCCTTGATTCGGGCTATGCTTACGAAGAAAATGGCTCGGTATATTTTGATGTGGTAAAATACAACCGCGAGCATAATTACGGGAAACTCTCGGGGCGCTCGATCGAGGAAACCCTCGAAAACACGCGTGATCTGGCTGGTCAGGAAGAAAAACACAACCAGGTCGATTTTGCCATCTGGAAAAAAGCTTCACCCGAACACATCATGCGCTGGCCTTCGCCATGGAGCAGCGGCTTTCCGGGCTGGCATCTCGAATGTACGGCCATGGGCTGCAAATATCTTGGCGATACTTTCGATATTCATGGCGGCGGTATGGATCTGATTTTCCCGCACCACGAATCGGAGATTGCACAAGCCGTGGCAGCCAATGGTCGCGACCACGTCCGTTACTGGATGCACAACAACATGATCACCATCAATGGGCAGAAAATGGGCAAGTCGCTCAATAATTTTATTACGCTCGGTGAGTTTTTCAGCGGTAAACAGGCATCGCTCGAACAGGCCTATTCGCCAATCACCATCAGGTTTTTCATCCTACAGGCACAATACCGCAGCACGCTCGATTTCTCGAACGAAGCGCTCAAGGCTGCCGAAAAAGGATTGAAACGTTTGCTCGCTGCTGCCGAAACACTCCGGTCGTTGGCCCCATCCGCAAATTCAACTCTGGATGTTGCAGGCTTGCGCCAGAAATGCTACGATGCCATGAATGACGACTTCAACAGCCCGATTCTGATGGCCCATCTTTTTGATGGTGTGAGGATGATTAATTCGGTTAAAGATGGAAAGGAAACCATTTCGGCCACCGACCTCGATTTGCTTCGTAAAACTTTTACCGTTTTTATCTTTGACATTCTTGGCTTAAAAGATGAAGGAAAATCTTCGGCAGGAAACGACGAATTGGTGGAAGGCCTCATGCAGACCATTTTAGATATCCGTAAAGAAGCCAAACTAAAAAAAGACTGGCCAACCGCCGATAAAATCCGCGAACATCTCACCAGCCTCAACATCGAAGTAAAAGATACCAAGGAAGGTGCTGTTTGGGGAATGAAGGAATAAGATTAGCCCGATATTCACTTGATAGAATAGATGTTGGCTACCAAAAGTAAAAGACTGCCTGTTAAAGGGCGGTCTTTTTTAATGAAATGGATTAAATGAACCTTTACAATAAGTAAATCAGCCGATACACATAATTAATTGTATCGTACACGCGTGTAATTGCATCGTACACGCGTGTAATTGCATCGTACACGCGTGTAATTGCATCGTGCACGCGTGTAATTGCATCGTGCAAGCATGAAATTGCAGCGTACACGAATGTTATTGCCTCTTACACGTATGTTATTGCTTCATACATGATATTTTTGTTCTCTTACATTAATGTATTTGCTATTTATTGGCCTGGAATTGCTTCTTGCATGAATGTTTTTATCCTTTACATGAACATAATTGCATTTTACTGTAATGGAAATACTTGTTAAATGGAAAAAACATAATTACAACAATTTATAAACCCTTTAAGGGCTAATTTGCACACTACAAACATTCTATAAATTTTTGAAAAATATTTTACCTGCACATTCTGAAATGCTTTAACCCTCTCAAAATAAATATTTTAAAACACTTGGTTTTGTGTATGAAATTAATTTCTACTTTTACGAGAGTTATCAATATGTTCATGTAAATCATTAATTATGCAATTTTTCTAACTAAGAAAACTTCACATCAGGAAAGACATTCTTGTGCTTTCACAACATCAATTTTTATAAAAGATTTAAAATGCAAGTCTTTTTTGTCGGAAACGCATGTGTTTTCGGGTGAGAATACGAATGTATTTTAAAATAACACAAATGTGGTTTAAAAACACCAAGTAAGCACCTAAAAAGGAGGCGTTTTAAGTAAAGTTACAAACTGAATTAACCGAAAAAAATATAAAGCGTTAGCTTTTATTCTTCTTACAGAAAACTACCACTTTTCAGACTCATCAAGAATAATAAGATTGACACTCATGCCAAAGGCATGGGCTAAACTTATTTCGCGGGTTGCTGCATTGTAATACTACTGTTCGAAATAAAGTTACTGTCCCGCGCTTTTTTATTTTTAGGATTTACCGTTTTAAGATTGGGGCAAAAAAGTGGAGTTCAGAACCCACTTTAAAAAACGAGGTTTAACTGAAAAGACAAACGAATAGAATAAATAGAAAAATCATACAAAATGGAAAATAAATTTATGACATTCATCAAGCCTTTTTTGGCTGCAATTGACAACGGAATTTTTTTTCGTAAACCACTAAGTTGGTTATATGTTGTTTTCGCCGTACTCTCACTGCTAGCGCCTATCTATTTAATATATAATGCCTTTAGCCTTAACTCTGCATATAATAGTCGGGATAATTGCAGGAAAAAATTTGAAATTGTTTCGCAACAATTTGAAGAAATAAAGCAAAAATACGAAACGGCAGTGCAGATTGCAGATCAATCCAGATCTGAAGCTCAGAATGCCTATCAAAATTATAGTCAGGCAAACAGGAATGCACAATCTTATGCAAGTTATCTCCAATATTACAAACAAGAGTATGAAAACGCAATAAAACAGTCAAAACAATGGTACGCAACTTATAAAGAATCTGATAGCAAATATAACGAAGCCCTTAAGGAAACAGAAAAGCTAAAACCCGAATATGATAAAATCAGTTCAGAATATAGCCAAACCCGCCAGGAGTATCAAGTGACTATTGATAAGTACAATAGCCTTGCTCCCAAAGGGGCTTTTCATACGGCAGGCATCAAAATAAAAGCTATAATTGCGTTACTCCTTTTTTCAGTTATATCTGTTTTTATTGGCTTGGTCAACTTTCAGATTTTTTGGGATAGAAAATCAAAAATGAATTTGACTTCCAAAGATAATGACGAATTTACTGCTATTCCTGCTGTTGCACACTTTATTCAAACTGTTGGTGAATCAATTGGAACATATATTGGAATAATGGGGACATTTACAATCCTCATAGCCATTGTATTTAAAGTTTGCTTTGGCATCTATGGTCTGGGGAAAATATATATAACAGATATTGAAAGTTTATCAGCAAATTTAATCGCTGGAATTCCCTACTTACTACTTCCGATTATTGCCGGGTTTATGGGTATAGTACTTTTCAGGGTGATTGGCGAAGGGATTAAAGCAATTGTTGTAATCGCAAATAATACAAGAAAACAGTAAACAATACCCATGACAAAGTGTAGCAGCAATAAGGATTTTAGTGGTAATTTGAACATTTTGCCCTGCATAAACTTTTGTGCTTGCAGACAAGGAAGCTTCCCGCAATCTTTTGTTACTGCTACACTCCACTGTTATGATCAAGTTTAAAACTAAAACCGGTCTGCGAAAGCCAAAGGGCTGACCACCCAAAGAAACAAAAAAGACAAATAAACAATGTGGAGTCCAGAAACCACTTTAAAAACGGGGCGGTATCCGAAAAGCCTTATGAGTAGGAAAACAAAAATAAAAAAAGTATTATGAGAACATTAGGTAACATTCTTTGGCACATCCCTTTTTTGGGATTCTTATCCGCATTAGGCACATTTTTGCTTGGCGGGTTGCTGGTAATTACTGTAATTGGCGCTCCAATTGGATTTGGCCTAATCCAATTATCTAAATTTTTGTTAGCTCCATTTTCCAATTCTATGGTAGATGGAAACGATTTGAACCAAGACCAGAACCAGCTTTGGAAATCGTTTGGTTTTATAATAAGAATTTTGTATTTCCCACTTGGTTTATTTTTGGCGATTGTGGTTATTTTTCAGATAGTTGGATTGTTTGTTACACTTATTGGAATCCCGATTGCACTGGTTTTAGCAAAATCCCTGTCAACCTATTTCAACCCAGTAAATAAAACATGTGTTCCCAAAGCAGTAGCAAACGAATTGGAACAAAGAAAAGCCAAAGAACAGGTTGAAAGACATTTAGGAAAATAGAAAACTTACCCATAAATACCAGGCGTTGGCTTTGAACTATAAACATGACCTGCGCTTGGTTTTTTCATAGGATTGTTTGGCAAAACATTTAATTTAAGACTAAAAAAATATCATGAAACAAGAAACAATAAACATTATAATTCTTCTTTCACCATTGGTAATTGGTGGAATTATTGCGGCAGTAAACACCGAAGGAGTAAACAACACAACCGAGAAAGCTGAAGCATGGTCAAGAAAGACACAAGCAAATGCAGGAAGCAAAAAAGGCTGGTTCAGTCGTTACATCGCAAATCCAATTTTGTGGTTAATTGTAAAGTTCAGCGACTGGACGGATAACTTTGCGCATCGTGGCCTTAAAAACGGAACAAGAGTAGCTGCCACCATTTATTTAATTGGGATTTGGTGCTACCTGTTAGTTGTAGCTTTTATGGTCATAGCAGCAGTTGCCATTGGACTTTTCGTTATTTACATTGTTTTAAAAGTTCTTTTCAAATCTGATGACGATGTAAATGATGGTTATGAAAAAGGCAGAAGAATTGTTGGTGCCGTAGGTTCAGGTCAAAGAGTCAATCAAAATACCGGAGTAATTCAGAAAGAAGGCGTTTTTGGATGGAATGATACCGATGAAAGAATTGACGCGGAAACCGGTAAAGTTCAATCAAAAGGTGTGTTTGGATATAACGATACTGATACCCGCATTAACCAGGAAACCGGGAACATTCAGAAAGATGGTTTTTTTGGCTACAATGATACCGACACCAGGGTTAATCCGGATACAGGTGTAATTCAAAAGAATGGTACGTTTGGATGGAATGACACCGATGAACGAATTAATCCCGAAACTGGGCGACATCAAAAAAACGGTATGTTTGGCTGGACAGATGCTTAATCGAATTTGGGCATTTGTTTTCTTTGTTTTACAAAGACTATAAAACTGAAATGGCCAAGTTGAGAGGAAAAAAACGGCAGGATTATCCGGCGCAAGCCGCATTAATCCTGCCGTTTTGTTTTATAATAGCTCTGCTTTTGACTACGTTAAACAAATTATCTACTTTTGATCTATCAAATTAAATCGAAAAACATGAATACTATATCTTTAAACCTGACTTTACCGCATGAACTTTATGCCAAATTGGACGCTTTTGTTACAAATGTGACTAGGAGTAATAATAACGACTTTATCGTTGAGGCAATCGAGCAAAAATTGAAAAGCGAGAAAGATCAATTGCAACTAAAATTAGCCGAAGGTTATCTGGCTACAAAAGAAGAAGATCTTTCGTTGGTTAAAGAGTTTGAGTTTGCCGATTACGAAAATACAAAGCCATGAAGAAGGGAGATTTATACTGGGCAAACTTAGACCCGACTATCGGATCGGAGATATCAAAAAGACGGCCAGTATTGATTGTTTCAAACGACATTAATAATCAATACGCCGAAATAATTACAATTTTGCCTGTTACAACTTCAACAGAAAGGGTTTATCCTTTCGAAATATTGAATAATGCAGGAGACGGAAATATTCAGGAGACTTCAAAAATCAAAGCAAATCAAATTCGTACCATTGACAAGCAAAGATTGTTTCAAAAAATCGGAACCATTTCAGTATCAAAATTTAAAGAAGCAGAAAAGGCAATTTTGATACATCTTGATATTTCGTCAACTTAAAGATCGGAAATGAAATTAATTAAAACAGAGGAAGACTATCACCTGGCTTTAAAGCGGCTTGAAGTGATATTTGATGCACCGGCTGATTCGCCGGAGGGTGATGAGGCTGAGTTATTAGGGATTTTGATTGAAAAATATGAAGATGAGTATTTTCCAATTGAAGCCCCTGACCCAATTGAAGCCATAAAATTCCGCATGGAACAGCTAAATATGGATAATCAGGATTTGGCTAAGATTTTGGGATACAAAAGCCGCGTTTCAGAAATATTTAGTCGCAAGCGGAATTTGTCGCTCAAAATGATTAAAAATCTTCATCTGAAAATGAAGATACCTTATGAATCGTTAATTGTGGATTAATACTAATTTGATTTTAGATCATTCCAGCAGGATTATCCGGCGCAAAGCCGCATTAATCCTGCTGTTTTGTTTTGGAAACCAATTAACGGTTTTAGTTTCGATATTCCTGGTTTAAAAGATGAAGAAAAATCATCCAGAGGAAACAATGAATTGGTGGAAGGCCTCATGCAGACAATTTTGATTTCCACAAAGAACCCAAACCTAAAAAAGATTATCCAACAGCCGACAAAATCCGTGAACATCTTACGAAACTCAACAACATAGTAAAGGATTCCAAGGAAGGCGCTATTTGGGGGATGAAGGAATAGGAAACTGAATGTGAGAAGCCGATTCAAATGATATTTAAACGCAAAGTACACAAAGAAAGACACAGAGGGCCGCAGAGGTAACACGTTGAAATAAAATCTTTGCGACACTCTGCGTTTTAACTCTGTGGTTCTCTGCGGTTAGAGTTTTTTTTGAGACAGTCTGTATCCTTTGAAACGAAAATCATCACTCAATCCCGTATTTATCAATCAGGTAAATTAATGTGGTGACGCAGCCGGTTCCCAGGTTTAACTCGCGGTAATTGATTTTATCAAAAGTGTCGTTGCCGGAATGATGCATATCAAAATAACGCTGCGGATCGGTAACGTAGGCCACCAAAGGAACTCCTGACTTTTTGAGCGGATAAATATCAACACCGCCACCACCTTTAATGATGTATTTTATTCCGTAAGGCTCGAGCAAGGGCTTAAATGAGTGGAGTTTTTGAACGATGCTGACGGAGGCATCAACCGAAAATCCTTCGGGAGTAAAGGCTCCTTCATCAACTTCGAGGGCAAGATAAGGGCGCTTGCCGGATTGGCCCACAAAATCGGCGTAAGCGTTACCACCAGCCTGAAACATCTCTTCGTCCATAAACAATACAGCCCGGATGGTCCGGTTATTCTGGATGTTCAATTCCTTGAAAATCCGCAAAACATCACAACTCATCACGCAACCTGCGCCATCGTCGTGTGCGCCGGGCGAATTAAACCAGGAATCTATATGCCCGCCAACGATGATAGCTTCGTCGGGCCTGACTTTTCCGCGGATTTCGGCAACCAGGTTATATGTTGTGATTTCGGGCAAATCCCTTGATTTAACAAAAATCCTGATTTTGGTTTTTGGGTTTTCTTTCAATTCCTGGCTAAGCTGATTTGCGGCGAGGGTGCTGATGGCCAAAGCAGGAATTTTCGCATCTTTAAATCTTGATGAGCCTGTATGCGGGAAGTCATCTAAACTGGTGGTCATTGAACGGACGATGGCACCGGCGGCACCGTATTTTGCTGCTTCGGCCGGGCCGTGGGCACGCTGGTCAACCGCATCGCCATAAGCCGCAAAAGTATTGACGAAAGTGTCTTTCATCGGGCGGTTAAAAAACACGATCTTTCCCGCTATTTTTTCTGTTCCCATTTTTTCTAAATCTTCCAGTCCCTGAACTTCGATAACTTCGGCAACTATCCCTGAAGGTGGCGTAGAAAGAGAGGTTCCCAGAGCATCACAAGTTAAATGAATTTCCCGGGATTTCTTTATTAAAATGCTGACCGAAGAAGAATCGCAAGCCCATGCAGGGGTTTTGAATTCCTGGAGATAAACCGTGTCGGCACCCAATTCGTTAAAATATTTTTCAAAAAATTTAAGCGCAACAATTGATTCTTCTGAACCAACCAGCCTTCCGGGAGCAATGTTGGTAAGGATTTCAAGATTATGATAAGCAACCCGGCTGGTTAAAGCAATATCGAAAATCGTTTTAATAAAAACCGAATCCGGATTTTGAGAAAACCCATTCAAAAGCAAGCCAAGAAAGGCAAGTAACGTAAGTGTTTTTTTCATCATAAAGTTTGAATAAGGCCGTAAAAGTAGGGTTTTTTAAAAAGAAAAACCTAACCCCGATTTGCGCAAGGTTAGGTTTGTATTGAATGAAACCTATTAGGTTTTGAAAACCTGACTGGTTTTTCCTGGATTATTGGGTTTTTTTTAGCTACCTCGTCAAAACCACTTTTGATGTAAACGATTTATTCTCACCCGAAAGTTTCATAAAGTAAACACCATTGTTAACCATTGCGCCGACATCATTGGCACCATTCCACGAAAACACATAATGGCCTGTTGTCAATTCAGCCGAAAGCAGGTTTTTTACCTGGCGGCCTTCAAGATCAAAAACTGCAAGCTGATAGTTGCCGCTTTCGCTGATATCGAATGAAATATTTGCCTGGCCGGAGGCAGGATTTGGATAAACATTCAACTTGTTTTGACCGACGATCTCGCCAATTCCAACAAAAGGATCGAAGATTACCGTTTCCGAAGGTACAGATTCCTGTCCCGAATGGTCAACGGTCGTAACATAAAAATCAGCCACTTCAGGTGGGGTGGCCATGTAGAATAGCTGTGTTCCTAAAGTCTGATCCAATAACTCAAATCCGTTGCCATGATCGATGTAAACAATAAAGCCTTCAAAATCGTTGATGTCGGGCTGCGACCATTCAAGGATTCCAAAAACCGGCGGCATGTTCATCACCTGCATGGTAACATTGGCTGGTGGAGGAGGAACTTCATCTTCAACACCAAAATTGATATCACCATAGCCTGCTGGTTCAAAAATCTGCTGGTTGAGGCAAGGCCAGTAACCGTCGAAATTGCTTGGCGTATCACGTGCAAATAGGAAAAGTCCGCTCTGATTCTGTTCGTTCGGGTTGAGTTTCCAAACCTCATCTTCACCAATAGGAATTACAAATTCAAAAACGAGATGACCTGTTGCAAATGAAATCCCAATCTGAGGGTTTGTAAGTTCGATAACCGTGCCAACACCGCCAGTATTATAAATAGGGCGATACCTGATGAGGTTTCCACCGGCATGATATTCTGCCCAGTAATTTCCTTCCGAGTCATCGCCGGTTGCGCCATAAGCGCCATCATTGTTGTCGTCGATGTATAGTGCTACTAAATCGTTCTCTTCCAAAACCATATCATTCTGGTTTTCGCAGGCAATATAAAGCTCGGTCATGGCCTGATTTAACTTAAAATACATCGGAACGCTGCCGATGGGATTGGGCATATTATCATAAGTTCCCAGGAAGTCGGAAGCATCCATCATAAAGGCATCATCCCATTCGCCGGGCGAAATTGTGCCATCAATAGTTGGAGTACTTCCATAATAAACACTGATATTATTCGCAATATAGCCGGTGGCGATCCAACCTTCCATTGTATTTGAATACGGGCTTTCATAATCATCGCCGATAGCTGCTGTTACAGCATAATAATAGGTTTTCAAAGGCAGCACATCTTCGTCGAGATACGAAAACTCATCGTTTCCCAGAATGGCGATAGGTGTTTCCGGAAAAAGACCTTCGGCAATGGTTTTTCTGTAAACATTAAAACCAACCACATCACCAGGTTGCGGGTGTGTCCATTCTACTCCCACAGCCATTCCCGCACCGTGCGATACATTAAAAAGCACCGGTGGGTTTCCTGTTTCTTCCATTTCGAAATCAAGATCCAAAACCTGTCCATCGGTAATGACCACATTTTCGACCGTAACCGGGAAGTAACCAACCTTTTTGGCGGTGATGGTGTATATTCCGGCGGGAATATATTTTATGGCGTACAAACCACAATGATCGCTGTAATCGAAATAATTGTCAATGCCTTCTACTTCTATTTTTACATATTCACCATTGGTTGCACCTAATAAAGTCACTGTGCCCGAAAGCGTTCCGCCCCCGGGATTGGTGTTGATGTTGTACAAAGTTCCGCCGCTTCCCATTTCGCGGGCGTGAACGGCCTTTCCGGTAACGCTGCAAAAGCTTCCGTCGGCAGATAAATCCATGGCATTAAACGAACCCGGAGTATTGATGCTAAAAATCGGAAGATTGCTTTGTTTGCGGAAAAGGAAAAAGTCGGGCTTGCTGTGATTTAGCGGGCCCCATCCAGAAGCGGCAATCAGTGAGCCATCCTCAGAAAGGTCGATAGAAACTACTTCGTCGCCGGCATGTTCAAAAACCCAGAGGGGCTCCGGTGAATAGGTGTTGAAGGTATAAATTTCACCATCGAAGCTACTGGCGAAAAAAACCAGCGTTCCAACTGCAACAGTAGAGCCATCGGCCGAAATGCCAAATCCGGAGGCCCAGACAGAAGTTCCTCCTCCACCAACTTTATAATTCCATTTTAAATTGTAGGTGTTGTTTGTGAAATCGTATTCATGAAGATAAACATAGCCGCTGTAATCGCCGCTTACGAGGTATTTCCCATCGTAACTGAAGGCGGGGGCCGCCTGGTTGTAATAATAACCATCAAAAAATACATTGCCATCAGCAGCATCCATCACCCACATTTTTTTAAGGCCGGTTCCATACTGGCAAAATACCAGTTTTGAGCAATCGCCCGATGCAGCGAAAGCGGTTCCTGCACCTGCAAAACTTGTAGTCCAGTCAGGGTCGCTCACTCCGATGGTGTAGGCCCTGACGTTGGTTTTATCCAGGCCGTTAGGCATATTTTCGACTACATAAATTTTGGTGGCGTCCAGATTAAATTTCAGACCAATAATTGAGGTGGCATCGGTTACTTTTTCCCAAACCAAGGTTTGTGTTGCCGTTTCGTAAATCTGAAAAAGATTGCCGTAACTGTAGGCTACATAAGCCCCGTCTTCGGTCATGTCAATCGGCCATTCCCAATCAGCCACAACAGGTTGTTCCCAAATTGGTGTGCTGCTGTTTTGATACAAAGAAACCCTGACGTTGTTGAGCCACCACTCGTTAAATGTGTATCCGGCCGCACCTGAAACCTTTGTCCGGGCACCAATCCCGACCGGGTCGCTGAGTTGCCAGTTAATATTGAGATTTCGGTTTGAACCATCGGTGATAAAAGTTTTATCAACCGGCAAAACCTGGGGGCTTTGCTCGCTTTGAACAGAAACTCCCTGTTCAGGATTGGTTATTGTTTTTTGAAGCGTGTAGCTTTGGCTTTGGCTTTGGGCCATTAATCCTAAACTCAAAAAGAGAACAAGAATCAAAAAGGAAATGTGTTTCATAACTTTTAAATTAAGTTTAAAAAAATAACGATTTGAAATTATTGTGTTTGATTTGAAAAGAACATTTTTATTGGTGTTTTGTCTAACAAAAACCTGACAGGTTATACTTGTCAGGTTTCGTCAGTCTTGATAAAAAATCGTTTATTGTTTGATTATTTTTCCATTGAAAACCTCATCCCCGGCCGAAACCCGGTAATAATACATCCCGGGCATCAAATTTTCACCATCAAGCGTAAAACTGTTTTTATTGGTGGAATTCGTTGTCAGCAATTTTCCTGTGACATCGAAAATCTGAACAGCCACGCCTTTTTCAGCGTAATTATCGACTGTAAAAACTACTTTATCAGTAAATGGGTTTGGAGATGTTGAAACTGAAAAACCTTCTGTAAGTTGATTTTCGCCAATTCCGGTAACAACCATTCCAAGGCTGCCATCGGGCTGAATATTTTGGGCATAGATATTTGTGCTTCCGTTGCGGTCGTCTTCCCAGGCAGCAAACCATTGTCCGAAATAATAGGGCGACATGTCGCGGTGAATTTTGGAGCTTGATGTTGTACACATGTTAATAAACTGCTGTGGCCAAACATAATTTCCTTCGCTATCGAGCATTGTCGCCTGAATATTTGAAGTATTTCCTTCTTCAAAAATGCAGATTGCACGATCGTGAAGTCCCGATGCTGACGGAAGGCTGTAGTCATTGTTTGAAAGCGGAATGAGCATTTTACCCTCATCGCCCCACAAACGATTGCCGCCAAGATCGAGTTTTTGTACGTAAAGCCCACGCTGGTTTTGGTTCAGATCCTGCTCGCTGAAATAAACCATAATCTCCTGGTTAGCATCTAAAAATGCTGGTGCAGGATACATGCGGTTTCTTGCCTCTGAAATGGAAACCACTACACCACCAACCGGCATCGATGTATTACCCTGGTCGTCCATGTGCTGAACGAAACAATTAAAATGAGTCCCCACGTCGTTACGATACCAGGCAAAAACAATTCCGCCGGCATCGTCCTGGCACATCTGAAGCGTAATTACCGGTCCCATTGCAACCGGAGGTACAATTTCCGCATCAGCAGCCCACAAATTATTTCCACCGGCATCTAATTTCCGAACATAAGTTCCGCGGTTCGGTGCCCAGAATGGCCCGGTTTCGGTATGCCATATCAGGTAAACATTATCACCATCGGCGGGCATTAAAAACGGATAAGTATTATCAATGGTCGAACTGACTATAAAAATTCCATCACCCCAGAGTTCAGTTCCATCAGGTGATACTTTTTGCAGGTGAACCTCAGTGGTTGTTCCGCTGCTTATCCAGGCAAATATGGCATTTCCGGCCTGTGTACCACAAACTTTAGGTGTTGGTTCAAAATTGGTGCTCGACGAAAGTGCCACACCATCTTCACCCCACATCATTTCACCTGCCGGTGAAACCCGGTAACCAAATGGGTTCAGGTTCCCTGTGCGGATATCAGAAAAAACAAGTAGTGCATAATTATCAGCATCAACCGACATATCCCAGTCGGTAAGCCAGGAGTCCTGCGTATTATCGCTGATCAGGATGCCATTGTTTGGCCATTGCGGATTCCCGTCTTTATCGATACGCTGAAGGTAAACATTGTAATTGCCGGTATGGTTCGAAAACCAGGCAATGTAAGCAAAACCATCGGTGCAAACCGCAATTTTAGGTATTGCCTGTTCACCCGTAAGATCGGTGTAACGTGTGTTTTCGGCAGGGTTTGAGTTCCACTGTGCCGATACAAATTGCCAGCCCATGAGCGCAACCAGCACCAAAGTAAAAACTTTTTTGTTCATGATTTTTGATGTTTAAAAATTAGTAATCAGTATTTTAAGAATAAGAAACCGCTCGAAATACTTTTGTAAAGATACGAATTTAGGATTAAGACAAATTATTGACTTTTTTTCATCAAAAACAGGTATAAAAGTATTGGTCAAATTTTCTTTTTCATTCAGGTAATATTAGTGTTGAATTCCAAAATTAACCGATTTTAATCAAATCCATTTTAGATCAATTGTTCCGAAGCTGCTTTGCTTTTTCAATTTGCCGGAAATTCATAAATCCTTCTTTATAGCGCATTCAGTAAAATCACAACAGTATTTCAATAAAACACCATGTTAATCAACTGTTTTACTTTTGCCCGGAATTTAACGGAGTGAACCATTTACCTGACAGCTTGTTGCTTCTGTTGGTAAATTGATTGGTTTTCACCAGAAATGAGATTTTAAACAATACAACATCATGAAGATAATGAAATTTGGAGGCACCTCCGTTGGTTCTCCGGAACGGCTGCTTGCCCTGGTTGATATTATTAAAAACAGTGAACCAAAAATTGTGGTATTATCTGCCATGAGCGGAACTACCAACGAACTCGTGGAAATCACCCGCTCGCTCTACAAAAAAGAAAACGAGCATGCCGAAAAACTTATTGATAGCCTGGAAACCAAATACAGTGCTGTGATTGACGCTACTTTAAAGGAAAAATCAACACACGAAAAAGGTCTCGAATTAATCACGTTTCATTTCGAATACCTGAGGTCGTTCACCCGCGACCTGTTTACCCTAAACGAAGAAAGGGCTGTTCTTGCCCAGGGCGAATTGCTTTCGACAGCCATTTTTCAGCTTCTGCTGGAAGAAAAGCACATAAAATCGGTACTACTTCCAGCCTTGAATTTCATGCGCATCAATCAGAACGGGGAGCCTGACATGCCGTTTATTGCAGATTTCCTCAAAGCTGAACTTGGGAAATGTCGGGGAGAAAGCCTTTTTATTACGCAGGGATACATCTGCCGGAATGCTTTCGGTGAAATCGACAACCTGCAGCGGGGCGGGAGCGATTACACGGCAACGATTATCGGTGCAGTCTTACAGGCCACCGAAATTCAGATATGGACAGATATCGACGGGATGCACAACAACGATCCGCGTGTCGTGAACAACACTTACCCGCTGGCCGAACTAAGTTTTGATGAGGCCGCCGAACTTGCTTATTTTGGCGCTAAAATCCTTCATCCCACCTGCATTCTGCCTGCCCGCAACCGGAATATTCCGGTGCGTCTGTTAAACACACTGGATTCCGAAGCTCCCGGCACGCTGATAACAGCCAACAAACCGACGGAAGGGATCAGGGCCGTTGCTGCAAAAGACGGCATCACCGCCATCAAGATAAAATCGGGGCGAATGCTGATGGCTTACGGCTTTTTACGTGCTGTGTTTGAAGTCTTCGAACGTTACCACAAACCCATCGACATGATCACCACTTCTGAAGTTGCGGTTTCGATAACCATCGACAATGATTCTGAACTCGACCACATTGTTGACGAATTGCGTGCCTTTGGAGCTGTGGAAGTAAACACCAGCCTGAGCATTGTGAGTATTGTCGGGCTTTTCCCAGCGGCTAAACCAGGCTATGCAAACACCATTTTCGCTGCACTCCGCGAAATTCCGGTGCACATGATTTCTTATGGCGGAAGCGAAAATAACATTTCAATCCTGGTGGAAACCAAGTTGAAAAACGAAACTTTACAAGCCTTAAATAAAGGCCTTTTTAACCTGTAATAATACGACCCAAATCCGGAAAATGACCATGTTTTCAAAAGAATTGATCCATAAATTCGCGCACACGCCTACACCATTTTACTATTACGATCAGGATTTGCTCGATCAGACGCTGCTCCTCCTGAAGAATGAATCTGAAAAATATGGCTATGAAGTTCATTATGCTCTCAAAGCCAATGCTGATCAGCCGCTCCTGAAGCAGATTCTGAAACATGGTTTTGGTGCCGATTGTGTGAGTGGCAACGAAGTTGTGAGAGCCATCGAAACTGGCTTTGCTCCCCAAAAAGTTGTTTTTGCCGGCGTAGGTAAAAGCGACCGTGAAATTATAACAGCCCTGCAAAACAACATCCACAGCTTCAATTGCGAGAGTTTACAGGAAATGGAAGTGATCGATCAACTGGCTGGCGGAATGGGTAAAATCGCAAATATTGCCCTAAGGCTCAATCCAAACGTGCATGCAAATACCCATAAATACATTACCACCGGCCTGGAGGAAAATAAATTCGGGATTAACCCCTGGGAAATGGAAGCCGTCATCGAAAAACTTAAAGGGCTAAAAAACCTGAAACTTGTGGGCTTGCATTTTCATATTGGTTCGCAAATCACCGACCTGAATGTCTTTAAATCGCTCTGCATT
>CAJATL010000201.1 GCA_903944895.1 uncultured Bacteroidota bacterium | reverse complement strand
TACAATGTTATTTCTTTAGCATCCTATCTGTTGCCAACCATTGCCAAAATTAGTGCGAAAAATATTTATTGCAACAAATTTTATCTGTATCATTTGCAAGGGGTTATCTTCGGTTGTTTTTTCATGCGGAATCGCTGATAAAAATACAGGCAGGATAGTTAAAAGCTTTGTTCCCGATGATAAAAACCCTGCTTCTCTCAGCAGTAGACGGATTGATGTCTTTTACCAGGATTCAAGGGGAAACATTTGGCTTGGCGACAGAGGGGATAATGAGTTCGGTTTGTACCGTATGAATGAGGGAGAAGACGGGTTTACTCATTATTTGCCTGTCTCCGGAGACACTAGTTCTATTAGCAGTAATGAAATAAGCTTTATTGCCGAAGACGGTAAGCAGAGATTATGGATCGGAACAGATGGAGGTTTAAATTTATATGATTACGATCAAAACATATTTACCGTTTTCAGAAGTACCATACTTTCTTCAACTAATTTTTTTACAACAGACAAAAATGGAGAACCCTGGTTTGGAACTTATTCAAGTGGCGGACTGGTATCCGTAAATGTTGAAAAGGGCATCATTACAGCCTTTGATGAATCAAAGGGCTTGCTGCAAAACGATTTGGTTTTTGGACAAAATGGACGAATTGTTAAAGATGAATTCGGAAGGTTTTGGCTGCCCACACAAAGAGGCTTATCGGTATTCGACCCGGAAACAAAATCGTTTGTTTCTTACTATGAAAAAGACGGTTTTCAGCCTTATGACAGGCGGTATGTAACAATTGCAACCAGTAATGGCGCTATATGGATTGGTGGATCTCATGGTCTTAACCATATTTTACCGGCCAGGCTGCTGGAGAAAGACACCACCCTTCCTTCCATTGTGATTACACAGGTTACCATCAACGATTCGCTCTATTCAAAACCCGATGGAGCAATTTTTAAACAATCGGTGGCTTATACCAATGCTATCAAGTTGAAATATTGGCAAAAAGATTTGAGTTTCGATTTTGTGGCGCTGCATTATCTGCGTTCAGAAGATAACCAGTATAGCTGGAAGCTCGAAAATTATGATAAAAATTGGTCTGCTCCTTCAAAAGAAAGAAAAGCGTCTTATACCAATCTTCCATCGGGTAAATATGTTTTCCGGGTAAAAGCCTCCAATGCCGATGGAGTTTGGAATGAAGAAGGTATTTCATTTACTATTCGCATTTTACCACCTTGGTGGCAAACCTGGTGGGCTTATTGGATTTACCTGATCATCCTGATTGTTATCGGGTGGAGAATTCATAAATTTCAAAAAGCGAGAACAATCCGGATTGAGCGCGATAAAACAAGGGACCGCGAATTGATTCAGGCTAAAGAGATTGAAAAAGCCTATACCGAATTGAAGGCAACTCAATCCCAGCTTATTCAATCTGAAAAAATGGCCTCCCTGGGAGAACTCACAGCCGGGATTGCTCATGAGATACAAAATCCCCTGAACTTTGTGAATAATTTCTCTGAGGTAAATCAGGAATTACTTGAGGAAATGAAGGAAGAAATTGAAAAGAGAAATCTTGACGAAGTAAAACTCCTTGTAAAAGATGTGATTGACAACGAACAAAAAATCAATCATCATGGCAAACGTGCCGATGCAATTGTTAAAGGAATGCTTCAACACAGCCGAAGCAGCAATGGCGTAAAAGAGCCAACCGATATCAATGCCCTTGCCGATGAATACCTGCGTTTGAGTTACCACGGCCTCAGGGCAAAGGACAAATCGTTCAATGCCGTGTTTAAACTGCAAGCGGATGAAGATTTACCAAAAGTGGATGTTGTACCCCAGGATATTGGGCGGGTTTTGCTTAACCTGATCAACAATGCTTTTTATGCCGTGTCGGAAAAAACAAAAGCTGGTATTAAGGGTTATAATCCTGAAGTTATTGTTTTAACCACGAGACTTCGCGATACAATTGAAATCAGGGTTAAAGATAATGGTAGCGGCATTCCCGATTCGGTGAAAGAAAAGATATTTCAACCATTTTTTACAACAAAGCCCACCGGCCAGGGAACAGGGCTGGGATTGAGTTTAAGCTACGATATTGTAAAAGCGCATGGTGGTGAGTTGAAGGTGGAAAGTACGGTGGGTGAAGGAAGTGAGTTTATTATTGAATTGCCCGCATAATTTGAAAATGCAGAAAAATAACAAATCAAAATAATGAAAGCAAAATCAATAAAAGGTAGTTCTGCGGAAGAAATTAAAACCGCCCTGGAGCAAAGCATGGCAGACGGCTTTCAGCCAACCCTGGCCTTTGTTTTTATTTCCATCAAACAAGACATTGATGCTGTGAGTAATCTCCTCGACTCACATGGAATTCAGATTTTTGGAGCAAGCAGTTCGGGTGAATTTATTGATGGAGATATCAGCAACGGGGGTATTGCTATTTTGCTGATGAATATTAATCCGGCCAATTTCGAAATACTGCTGCACGATTACCGCGATAAGGAACCCGAAGCGGTGGCAAGAGAGATGGCGTCAAAAGCAAAAGAGAAATTTAACAATCCTTCCATCATTCTGTCAACCAGTTTTTACGCCCGCGGTGAATTGGAGTCTTTGCTGGGAGATCTGCTTATCAGAACTATAGAATCGGTTGCCGGAAAAGATACTAACGTTTGGGGAGGCCGTGCCGGTGATGATTTCATTTTTGATGAATCAGTGGTTTTCACCAACCACCTGCTGACAAAAAGAGGCATTATCATGCTTGTACTTGATGGAGATAAAATAATTGTAACCGGTGAAGCTGCATCCGGACAAAAGCCGGTAGGAACAGAAAAGGTAATTACAAAAGCTGTTGGCAACTGGGTTTACGAGATCGACAACAAGCCTGCCGCGGAAATGGTGCTAAAGTACCTGGGCTTGAATTTATCGCCGGAAGAAGCAGAAACTTTCAATCCCTCGGGTATGGGTATTGCATTTAGTGTGTCGCGCGACAAAGGTGAAGCCATTATTCGGGGAGTAGGTATGTTCAACTGGAAAGATAAATCGGTCTCGGTTCTTGGCAGCATTCACGAGGGAGAAAAGGTTCGCTTTACTCTTCCACCCGATTTCGAGGTTATCGAAGAAGTTAAATTCAATGCTGAAAAAATTCATCACGACGAAATGCCCGAAGCAGATGCGTTACTGATGTTTTCCTGTATCGGGAGACTCACGCAATTCGGGCCCATTGCAGGCGAAGAAATTGAGGGAGTAAGAAAAGTTTTCAAGGTGCCAATGGCGGGTTTTTTTACTTATGGCGAATATGGCAGGGTAAAGAACGGAAACAACGAATTTCATAACAATACATGCTGCTGGGTGGCACTAAAAGAAAAATAAATGAACAAACAATTACAAACGGTAATGGATTTTATTCAGCAAAATGAAAATATTTCTGCTGAAGAAAAATCAATACTGGTAAAGGAAATTAAGAAAGTAAGCAGTGACCTGGAGATTGCTGTATTCAAACTCGAACGAACAGAAAATGTAAAACGCACCACCGCTATTCTTTTGGAGGAAACCATTGAGGAGCTTGAGCAGAAACGTAAAGCCGTTGAGGCACAAAACCGCGAGCTCGGAATTGAATCATCGCTCGAAAGAGTTAGGACCGTTGCCATGGGTATGCGAAAGCCGGATGATATGCTGGAAGTATGCCGAATCATTTCTCAGCAATCCGAAAACCTGGGCATCAAAGAAATACGAAATGTTCAAACGGCTATTATTTATGAAGAAAAGGGTACTTATCTCAATTATGAATATTATGCAAAGCACGATAAGCTTTTAGTAACAGAAGTCGATTATAAAAATCATGAGTTGCAGAGCTTATTCGCCAACCGGATGCTGCAAGGTGCAGAAGAACTGTTTGCCGAGGCATTAACCGGAAAAGAAGTATTAGACTGGTATGAATACCAGAAAACCACCAACCAGTTTGCCGATAGTTTCCTGGAGAATGCACAATCGCTCAATTATTACTTTTATTCCTTAGGCCCTGTTGCTTTAGGTATTTCAACCTATGTTCCTTTGAACGACGAAGAAATAAGTCTGTTCAAACGCTTCCGGAATGTATTTGATCTCTCCTATCGTAGATTCCTGGATATAGAACAAGCCGAAGCCCAGACCAGGGAAGCTCAGATAGAAGTAGCGGTAGAAAGGGTAAGAGCCCAATCCATGGCCATGCGACAGACCAGTGATTTGGTAAACGTTAATACCGAATTGCTCAATCAATTAACCAATCTTCAGATAGCCGGATTATCCGGAGTGAGTTTCTATCTGGTTGATAAAGATGAAATCGTTACAGTATGGGACCTGTCAAGTCCGGGAAACATGAATGATCCCAATAGTTACGCATTTAAATTTAATTCAAAAATACATCCCATTCTCGGTGAGTTTATTGGAATTTTAAAATCATCCCGGCAAGATTATTTTGTACTGGATTTTCCAAAAGAAAGATTGATTCAGGCTATCGAAGAACTTAAGGCTATCGATATTGAAATTGCCAATATG
The DNA here is from genome assembly GCA_903944895.1 of uncultured Bacteroidota bacterium. Classification (GTDB taxonomy): domain Bacteria; phylum Bacteroidota; class Bacteroidia; order Bacteroidales; family 4484-276; genus CAJATL01. The sequence continues at coordinate 10,931 of CAJATL010000201.1, read as the reverse complement.
TTTATAAATGCAATGGAAAGCGGTATCCTGCAACGGCAATGGAATCCTTCTGCAAGGATTACAGGCGGTATTTTATCCGTTGACCTCATGATGCCCCCTACTGACGATACCAAAACCATAGTATTAAAAATGGCCGGGGCATTCAACCAGGCGTATCAACGTTTCCTCGACCTCCAAAAAGCCGAAGCACAAGCCCGTGAAGCACAGATTGAAGCTGCACTTGAAAGGATAAGGTCGCGCGCACTCGCAATGCATAAAAGCTCTGAGGTAGGCGATGTATCCGATTTGCTCTTTTCGGAACTTGAAAAAATGGATATAAATCCAACAGGTTTTAGCATTATGGTTTTTAACAGGGAACAGGACAGATACGAGCTATGGCGCGCAAAAGAAGTCGCCCACCAGGGAGTATATGAAACCTTCTCAATCAGGGCCATGTACGATAAATTGGATCAGTATCTCCCGGGATTTACGGAGGAACTGGAGTCGAAATGGAATAGCGGAGCCCCGTTTTTTATCGCTGAGCTTAGCGGAAAGAAGCGAATTTCTTTTATTGAGGCAAATCGGGACATGGGCAACTATACCGAAGATCAATTTGAAAATGTATTACGAATTTATCCCGATCCGGTTTTTTGGCAACTGATATTTTTTAAACATGGATGGTTAGGATTAATTCAAAACGAACAGCTTCCGGATGACGATCTACAGGTCATTCGCCGTTTTGCTGATGTTTTTGAATTCGCACACACCCGCTTCCTTGATCTTCAGAAAGCCGAAGCAAATGCATTACGGGCCGAAGAGGACTTGATCGCTATTAAAGTTGCCAGGCAAAAAGCAGAAGAGGCTCTTGCCGAACTAAAAGCCACCCAGGCGCAACTCATCCAGGCAGAGAAAATGGCATCTCTCGGTGAGCTCACTGCTGGCATCGCCCACGAAATCCAAAATCCGTTAAACTTCGTAAACAATTTTTCTGAGGTAAGTGTTGATTTGATCGACGAAATGAATCAAGAGATGGATACAGGTAATTCAGATGAAGTTAAAGCCATTATGGTTGATTTAAAACAAAACCTCGAAAAAATAACGCATCACGGCAAACGGGCAAGCAGCATCGTAAAAGGAATGCTTGAACATTCGCGGAGCAATAGTGGAATTAAAGCTGCAACGGATATCAATGCTTTGGCAGATGAATTTTTACGGTTGGCCTACCACGGGCTTCGTGCAAAGGATAAATCCTTCCAGTCTGATTTTAAACTGGAGGCAGATGAAAAACTACAAAAAGTGAATGTGGTTGCCCAGGATATGGGCAGGGTGCTGCTTAACCTGATCAACAACGCTTTTTATGCTGTGAACGAAAAAGCAAAACAAAGCGATGAAAATTACACGCCCCGAGTTATTGTGACAACAAAAAAGCTCGGAAATGCAATCGAAATTAGGGTAAAAGACAATGGCCCCGGCATTCCTCAGAAAGTCCTTGATAAAATCTTCCAGCCCTTTTTCACCACCAAACCCACCGGGCAGGGAACCGGATTGGGATTAAGCATGAGTTACGAAATTGTCACCAAAGCGCATAGCGGAGAACTGAAAGTGGATACAAAAGAAGGTGAAGGCTCAGTATTTACTATTGTGTTGCCTGTTTAATGCCTGGTTAAGATAACAGCAGATTAAGTAAACATATGATAAACTTTTAGTATGACTTTGACAGATACAAGTCAATCAGCGGTCTCTGCAAAGCGAAGCGGTCTCCCTTCACTTTCGGAAAATACCTTTGTAAGGTACATTAATTTTGCCATTCTATACGTAGCTCAGGGTATTCCCGAGGGCATGACCTTTTTCGGCATTCCGGCCTGGATGGCTATGAATGGAAAAAGTGCATCGGAAATAGGAACATTTGCTGCCGTAGTTATTATTCCATGGAGTCTTAAAATACTGGTGGCTCCTTTGATGGATCGCTTCACCATATTATCAATGGGGCGAAAAAGGCCCTGGGTGTTGGTAGGACAATCAGGATTAATCATAAGCTTTATAGCAATGGCGCTGGTTCCTGATCCGCTGAATAATATTAAACTGTTAATGATAGCCGGTTTTTTTGTCAGTTTATTTGGTTCAATACAGGATGTGGCAACTGATGGAATGGCCATTGAAATCGTTCCTGTCGATCAGCAGGCACGTGCCAACGGATTAATGTGGGGAGCTAAAACCATTGGGGTATCTCTTTCACTTGTTTCCGGTACCTGGATTATTAACAACTATGGGTTTATGTATGCAATTCTGTTTCTTTCAGTTTTGGTATGCTTAATTCTTTTTGTTCCATTGTTGTTAAGAGAGCGTCCGGGTGAGAAGTTACTTCCATGGACTGAAGGCGCCGCGTCAGAAAGTGCTAAGAAGATTCAGTTGGAAAGCCTGCGGCAGATTTTTAAAAGCCTTTTTAAGGTTTTCCTATTGCCAAGCAGCTTATTTATGGGAATCGCTTTCTTTAGCTTTCAGATTGGTAATGGACTTATTAATGCTGCTCTTCCTGTATTTGCAATTCAGGAACTTGGCTGGACTGACCAGGGATACTCGCATGTATTTTCCATTATCAATATTAGTGCAGGCTTTCTGGGTATGTTTGCAGGAGGAGCACTTGCCGATTTATTCGGGAAAAAGCGAATGATGTCCATTTACCTGGTATGTATGATAGTGCTTGTTTCAGTAATGGCTTTTACAAAGGTATATTGGACTACGCCTCTCTTTACTGAAGGATTTATCGGTGTTTATTATACCTTCTATGTCTTTTTAACCATTGCCGGCTTTGCCACAGGCATGAGTCTCTGCTGGAAAAGGGTTGCGGCCACTCAGTTTACATTGTATATGGCAATTTCGAACCTTGGCCGTGCTACCGGGGCAAGCCTGTTAGGGATACTGCGGGAATACCTTGCCTGGGAATATGTCATATTGAGTTTTGCAATATTTGCCACCGGAATGCTGATCATGATCCAGCTGCTTCGGCTAAATAAACATATGGTGAGTCTTGAAAAACTGGAATCAGACCATTTGGAGAAAATAAAACCAATTGTGGTTCCTGCTGCTATTATTGTAAGTAGCAGTATTTTGCCTGAAGCACTCAAAATTAATAATGAAATCGAACATTAAAGCACATAAACGTGTTTTTTAAATAGTTTTATATGGATTATATTTCTGGAAACAGTATTTACCCTGAAAAACTGATGGATCAGGATTTCAATACGTAAGCATAAGTATTGATTCAGTTGATTTTATAAGTTTTCGAAAAAGTAAAAATCTAAAATGCAAATTATGAAGATATTAGTTGTTGACGACGAAAAGGATATTCAACCGCTGTTTCTGCAGCGGTTCAGAAATGAAATAAAGTCCGGGGAACTTAGTTTTGAGTTCGCATTTTCCGGTGAAGAGGCATTAAAATACCTCGAAAACTTCAGGCATGAGGCCGTTTTAATACTTTCGGATATTAATATGCCGGGCATGAGCGGGCTTGAACTGCTTGAAAAAATCAAACATAAACACCATTCGCCACCGCCTGTGGTGATGATGATTACAGCCTATGGCGATCAGGAAAACTATAAAAAAGCTATGGAGCTTGGTGCTGATGACTTTGTAACCAAACCGGTTGACTTTAATATTTTGAAAGAAAGAATCAAATCCATTTTGTAATTTTTTTGTTTATTAGAAAGATGTGCTTTTGAGTTGGAATGTCAAATTTTAAGATCGAAAAGATGGAAAGTCTATTAAGAAATCTAAATACCACAGCTAAAATATTGGTTGTTGATGACGAAGCGGATCTGGAGGCTTTGATCAAGCAAAAGTTCCGCAGGCAAATCCGTGAAAATCAATATGAGTTTGTATTTGCAGGGCACGGGCAACATGCCATCGAAGTGCTTGATGTGCATAAAGATGTGGATCTGCTCCTGTGCGATATTAACATGCCGGTTATGGACGGGTTGACTTTGCTGTCGAAGCTTAAAGAAACCCATTCACTGCTGAAATCGGTGATAGTATCTGCCTACGGCGACATGGAAAACATCCGGACAGCGATGAACCGCGGTGCTTTTGATTTTGTAACAAAACCAGTAAATTTTGCTGATCTGGAACTTACCATCGAGAAAACCATCGCTCACGTAAGGCAATTACGCGAAACCCTCAAAGCCATCAAGGAAAACAATATCCTCAAAATGTATGTCGACGAAAGTGTTTTGAATTTTATGGATACCCGCGAATTTGAATCGTCACTCGTTGCCAACGAAACCCTTGAAGCTACTGTTGTCTTTATTGATATCTGCAGTTTTACTGCAATCAGCGAAAACGAAAGTCCCGACATGGTGGTGAAATTACTCAACAGCTATTTTGATGTGATGGTTAAGGAAATTATCGCTCATGGAGGATGTGTGGATAAATTTATCGGTGATGCCGTCATGGCAGTGTTCCGCGGCGATTTTCAACTCGACCGCGCCATTGATGCCTGCCTTGCCGTGCGATCTGAAATCAATAAATTGCCTTCTGTTTCCGAACACGTAACCTTTAAACCCAGTGTGTCAATCGGAATTAACAGTGGTGAACTGGTATCCGGAAATATTGGCTCTGCCGCCCTGCGTCGTCTCGACTATACCGTTATCGGCGATGTGGTAAATACTGCATCCCGGTTGCAGTCTGCCGCCAGGCCCGGGCAGATCATCATCAGCGAAAACTCTTATGAAAAGGTAAAAGAATCCTTCATCTGCAACAAAGTGGGAGAGGTGAGTCTGAAGAATAAAGCCTTACCGCTAATCATTTATGAAGTTGTGGAATAACGAAATAAGTTCCTGTTTTTTTTGACTAACCATCGAAGTTTGTAATGTTGAATAATTTTTATCTCCAATAAAATATTTGCCGGTTTCATACAAATATTCAGCGATTTTTTGCACTTTTGGACCTCTGAATTTCACGCTTTTCCTTGACGGAACAATGCAGGAAAGTCGGTAACATCGTAATTTCTAAACTTCAAAAGCAAAAAAAATGAAACAGTGGTACGAAGCATTATTTGAAAACTATGGTCAGAAATATGACGATGAGTCTTTTACACAAGGGACCATTGGTGAATGTGATTTTATCGAAAATGAACTCAAATTCGATAAATCCTTAAAAATCCTGGATGTTGGCTGTGGCACCGGCCGCCATTCGATCGAATTATCAAAACGGGGTTACAGAATTACCGGGATCGATTTGTCCGAATCACAACTGGCAAGGGCCAGGGAAAAAGCAAATGCCGAAAAACTTTCCATTGATTTCCTGAAATATGACGCCAGGAATCTGCCCTTCGACAACGAATTTGATGTGGCGATCATGCTCTGTGAGGGTGGGTTTCCTTTGATGGAAACGGATGAGATGAATTTTGAAATATTAAAGAATGTCGCAAAATCGCTCAAAAGTCATGGCAGGTTCATCTTTACAACTTTAAACGGGCTTTTCCCGCTGTATCATTCTGTCGAAGAATTTTGTGATTCGACCTCCGAAAAAGGTAATGCAACCTACCGGAGCAATACGTTCGATTTGATGACTTTCAGGGATTTTAATATCACCGAATTTGAAGATGATAACGGGAATAAAAAAACACTCGCATGTAACGAAAGATATTACGTGCCTTCAGAAATAACCTGGCTGTTAAAATCTCTCGGATACCAAAAAATTGAAATATTCGGAGCAAAGCTTGGGGCTTTCTCACGTAGCGATAAATTAACAACCGAAGATTTTGAGATGTTGGTTGTCGCCGAAAAATGATTCGTTGCTTGAAGAAAACCAAATTTGGTAATTGCTGCCTTTTGTTTGCTTTCGTTTGTAATAAATTATCAGGATACGATTAACAAAGTAATAAAATGAACTTTAGAAAAGTTTTGCTTGTTTTACTGGCGGTCACAACGGTTTTAGCCGGTTGTGCAAACGCTCAAAATACCGGAAATATGAAAAATGACATCATCAGCAACGTGAAACCCCTCGGATTTATGTGGGAAGTAACCAATCCTTTCCTTTTCTGTGCGCATCACGACGATCATTATCCGGCAGGAAATGATGAAATGGGGCCTCCGGCGGCATCGCTGAAAGGCAGGGATATTGGTCAGGATTTTACAATCAAGGATGGCTGGCGCATGTATCACGGCGAAACCATTCCAGGGTTTCCGGAGCATCCGCACCGGGGTTTTGAAACGGTTACGATTGTTCTTACCGGCATGGTAGATCACTCCGATTCGCACGGACAGGCCGGCAGATATGGCATGGGAGATGTGCAGTGGATGACTGCCGGCTCCGGGTTGCAGCACAGCGAAATGTTCCCGTTGCTCAATAAGGAAGGCGACAATCCGTTGGAATTATTCCAGGTGTGGCTGAACCTTCCAAAGGCAAAAAAGTTTGCAAAGCCTCATTTCAAAATGCTCTGGCACGAAGATATTCCTGTTTATAAAGTGAAAGATGAAACAGGGAAACAGACCGAAATAACGGTCATCTCAGGAAATATCGGCGACGTAAAAGCACTTGCTCCGGCGCCCGACTCATGGGCAGCAGATCCCGAAAACCAGGTTGCCATCTGTATGATAAAAATGGAGCCCGGTGCAAAATGGACTTTCCCCAAAGCCGACACAACAACTAAACGGACACTCTATTTTTACGTTGGCGATTCGCTTAAAATTGAAGGCAACAAAATCCCTTCAGCGCATTCTTTTGAGATCAAAACTGATCTGGATGTGACGATTGAAAATGGCAATGCTGATGCTTTTCTGCTCCTTTTACAGGGAAAACCCATCAATGAACCCGTGGTGCAATACGGGCCTTTTGTGATGAATACCGAAGAAGAAATCCAGCAGGCATTTTCCGATTACCGTGCAACCAGTTTTGGTGGCTGGCCATGGCCACGTCATGACAACGTCCATCCACGAACGAAAGGAAGGTTTGCAAAATATCTGGATGGAACTGTTGAAACGCCGTAAGTTTCATTAAACAGCGATTTCTTTCACATTGATTTTAAATCCGCTACGATATCTTAAAATGAAAAATCCCTAAAATGACTAATAGCCATTTCAAGGATTTTATTTATTTGTTTTGGACTTCTGGAAAATCTGAATGACAATATTATGATTTCCGGGTAGCCATCATCTACACGAAAAAGACCACCACATAATAAATTCCAACGCCGATAAAAAGCACGGCAATCACCCGGCGGAACCAGATTTCGAAGCTTTTAACCTTGTTGTAAACCGTCCCGACTTTGCCAACTGAAAAGGCAAGTAACCAGGCAAAAATGATAACAGGGATTCCGGTGGCGCCGGCGAAAACAACCGGCAGGAAAAGTCCGCCTGCGCTGCTGATGGTCATCGGGATGAGCATCCCAAAATAGAGTACCCCGCTATACGGGCAAAAAGCAAGGGCGAAAACGATGCCGAGCAACAAAACACCCGAGAAACCGGATTTGCTTTTTGCTTCCATCTTTTCGGTGAGTTTGCCGAGGCCGGGAAAATTGATCCTGATCACATCCAGCATCAAAAGGCCTATTAAAATGAGGACAGGTCCCAGCAGTTTTTCGCCCCATTGCTGTAAAGCGCCCGAAAGTTTAAAGCGGTTGGCTCCCAAAAAGAAAATAATGCCGATAGAAGTGTATGAAATGGCGCGTCCTAAAGTATAAATCAATCCGTTGTAAAAAACACGCCTTCGGTTTTTGATGTCCTTGCTGATGAAACCGATGGCTGTGATATTGGTGGCCAGCGGGCACGGGCTTATCGCCGTCATCAGTCCGAGCAGAAATGCCGACAAAAAAGGCATCTGTGAATTTTCGTAAATATCCGTGAGGAACTCCATCGTTTAAAATCCGGCTATTTTAAAAATTCATCAACGGTTTTCTTGATCTCTTTTTTCAGCTTTTCGGGTTTGGTTCTGGCGTACATAAAAGCGTCGTTGGTAAGATCTACTTTTTGCTCGCCCGAAATAAACAGCAAGGTCTGTCCTGAAACACCCAGTTTTTCGGCAAGCGCCTCATTGGTTTTTTCCTCAATATTCACCGAAAGGAAAGTTATCGTTCCAGCTTTCATCTTATCGGAATAATATTCTTCGAGGGCGTTTTTGGTTTCATTTTCAACGGCTTCGCAGGTTGCACACCTCCGTTCGTTGTGAAAATAATACACTTCAATTTTTTTATCGGCAGGAGCTAAAACTGAACCATCGTTACTGGTTTTAGCTGTAACCTGAAATGCGAAGGCTTGCATACTGAACAATGCAACCATTAAAACACTGAATATCTTTTTCATTGCCTTAGAAATTATTTGGTTAACAATTCTTTTAATTCTGAGTTTGACGGCATTCTGCCTTTAAGTACGACTTTCCCGTCAACTACCAGGGCGGGAGTTGATGAAACGCCGTAGCTCATGATATCCATGATATCTTCAACTTTTGTAATATTTGCCTCTATGCCTGATTCGGCAACCACTTCGCGGGTGGCTTTTTCGAGGGCTTTGCATTTGGGGCATCCGGTGCCCAGAACTTTGATTTCCATAATTAATTTTTGATTATTCGTTGTTCGTAAAAACACGAACAAAGGTAGAAATATTTTTATTCTTCGAAGAAATTTTTAAATAAACCTTCAGCCAGTTTCCAGTTTTGGCGGTTGAGGCAATATTTGATTTTTGGAGGTTCGATTTCTCCCTGGATTAATCCTGCGTTTTTAAGCTCTTTCAGGTGTTGCGACAGGGTGGATTTGGCTATGGGCAATTCATCGGAAAGGTCGCCGCTGTAGCAGCAGGTTTGTTTCGAAAGATGCCGGAGCACATAAATTCTTACGGGGTGGCTCATGGCTTTTGCAAACCTGGCCAGGGCTTCGTGATCGGTGGAGTTATAGTTTTCTAAATCCATTTATTAAAAATTTAGCTGCAAAAGTAAGGATTTTAAGGAAGATTGCGATCCAAGCCATCTCCGGATTCGGAACGCTGAGTTTTAACTTTGTATGAATGAGACCAGTGATGAAAGCTTTTATACAAAATTGGGCAATAATATTTTGATTTGTAACTGTGATCCCAGTGTAAAATCGGGACACGAATTTTATTAAAATGCGGCTAAAGCCTTAAATAACAGTTAATAGACTTGACTCATCATTTATAAAGATAGAATTTGATTAATTTTTTCCTGAGCGAGGGGCAGCCTTTCCTCCAGCATGAGGGGATGAATATGTGCTGCTAAAACTTCATCCATCAAGCCTTTTTGAAAGATGCTCTTTAGCTCTTTCTGAAGAAACTGCCTGATTTCGGCAGGTGATTGGGCTATTTCGTCCACAATAGTGGTGCGATTATCGATAACATAGATGATATCCTCAATGTCGTGGCTTGTACGATAATCGTTCCCTCTATCTTTAAAGGCTTCAAATTTTGTAGCCAAAAAACATGGTGCCGAAAGAATCTGAATGGTTTCGCCATGAACACTCATTGTTTGTAGATTTTCAAAGCCTGATTTGTACCACCGGTTGGATGGGCCAATCAGACTATTTTCGGCAGGAATAATATCAATGGGAATATCTTTGAGTTTGTACCGGCAAATGGTCGGTCCGTAAGGATCAGGATAAATACTTAGTGTTGCCAGTTCTTCCTGCAAACGCACCCATTCGCCAAAGCCAGCCAAAATTACTGTAAGATCAATATCGGCTGTTGGCCGGACTTCATCGGCTGCCGGATCATCGGTGTACAAACTCACAACAGCGCCACCAACAAAAACGACACGTTGCTTTAGGTGCTGCAATGCTTGTGCTACTTCAGCTACTACTGCCAGGTTAATGGTTCTGTTCTCCATTTACAATGCGTTTAGTGAGTTCGCCGATGGCCAGGTTTTTTTCACGCGCACGTCCTACACGAATGGCATCAACCATAGCCAGCAATTCATACAGTTGGGTGTCATTTTGCACCGCCTTTACTGCCGAGGGATATAGAGGAAGAATACTTTGCCCCCTCACGGTTCCTTTTCCATAAGGCCACACGTATGGTTCGGCGCTCTGGATTTCGTTGCTGAGCGGGGGAGCCGAGTGAGATGTTGGAATACCGCGCACAACTGGACCGGGTTGCTGTGGGAAAACGTAACGAATGCCACAAGTTAAAAAATCCATGAGCGAAAGTTTCATTACAATTTTTCCTGTGGGGTCAAGCAAACCTGCATATTTGGAGCGTGCCAGCGATTTGCTTATTTCCGACTGACTGATAAATAATGTTTCAGAGAGCGTTTTCTGGAACCAGGGTTCGCCACCGTAAGTGGTAATTTTTAGCAGTACCACAATGTCCAGAGGACTCATTATTTGTTGTTGTGCTTTCATGATATTCCAAAATTCTGAAATGCAATATTACAACATTATTTTTTGTTTATCAGTGTTTTGTGATAAAATATTCCAAATCGGAATATGGAATATTGGATTTTATAACATGAATTTACGGAAATGAGAACCATGTTTTACAATCCAAATTCGCGATTCGCGAATCGCGAATTGCAAATTCCGATATTCCAAATCGGAATATGGAATATGGAGTATTCATACAAGGTCTCTGAGTTAAGGAAATCAGTACCTTATGAGTTGTTTCAAAAAATTATTACTACAGGTTTCGTCGGTGTTTATTGAAAATAGAGTTCTCCAGACTTTTTAAGCGGTTCTTCAACAGATTATCTTTAATAGCCTTTTAAGATTAACAACACAACACAGGAATTCCTTCCGGATTGAGGATTACGTTATCCTTGTCCATTTCGCCGATATGAATGTTGTCGTGGGCAATTTTTGCAACAATGGCAACCAGATCGGGTTTGTTTTCGTGAATGTAATTAAGCGTTTGCCGCGAATATCCAACCGAAAAAACAAGTTGCTCTTCTTCGACGATTTCATAAGGCCACTGGCGCGACTCCATGTATTTGATGCTCAGATCAAGGTTTGTTTTGAG
>CAJATL010000200.1 GCA_903944895.1 uncultured Bacteroidota bacterium | reverse complement strand
GACTCGAACTTGCACACCCGTGAAGGCGCCAGCCCCTCAAGCTGGTGTGTCTACCAATTTCACCACCTGGGCTTTTTTCGAGCGGCAAAACTAATACATTTTTTCGTTCGACAAATATCTTCGTTGATTTTTTTATCAGAGTTTTGCAGAAGTCAAATGAAATCATTCAATTTTAAATATTTTTGTTCTAAAATTAACCTGCCCATTTTATTGAAAAAAGAAAAATTATCTTTGAAAACTTAAAAATTCAACATTATGCTTTCACAAAACGATTTTGAACAGCTAAACCAAAAAGGCATTCTGCCCGGTGTTATCGAACAACAAATCATGAATTTCCGTCAGGGTTTTCCGTTTGTTAAACTCGTTGCACCTGCCATCAAAGGGCATGGCATCAAAGATTACGATGAAAACGAAATAGACCGCCTGGCTTCGGTTTACGAAAAGTACGGCCCCGAACATGAAGTGCTGAAATTTGTACCTGCCTCAGGTGCTGCAAGCCGCATGTTCAAGCATCTTTTCGAGTTTATGCAAAGCTTTAAAGGCACCGAAACCAACCTTTTAAATTTTGAAAAAGACAAAAGTTTTAACTCGGTATTTTATTTTATCAGCAATATCAAAAAATTTGCCTTCATCGCCGACCTAGAACAGGTACTTTCACGCGATAAACTTAACCTGGACGATTTATTGGCAAAATCTGATTTTGTAACAATCATCGAATATCTGCTCACTCCCAGGGGTCTTGATTATGGAAATCTGCCAAAGGGCCTGCTTCGATTTCATCAATATGATGATGTTGCCCGGCGCTCGGTTGAAGAACATCTGGTTGAAGGCGCACACTATGCGAAAACTCATAACGGAGACGTAAATATCCACTTTACTGTGTCACCCGAGCATCTCGACAGGTTTCAAAGTGCAATTGATTTAGTTTTACCAAATTACAGCAAAATGTATGGTGTAAAATTTCATATCAGTTTTTCGGTTCAGAAAGCATCCACCGATACCGTGGCTGTTGATATGAACAACGAACCTTTCCGCGAAAACGATAATAAACTTGTTTTCAGACCTGGCGGACACGGGGCATTAATCGAAAACCTGAACGATTTGAATGGCGAAATCATCTTTATCAAAAATATCGACAACATCGTTCCCGACCGGCTTATGGAGCCAACTTTTCTTTACAAGAAAGTAATTGGCGGCCTGTTGATCGAACTTAAAGAAAAAACCAACCATTATCTGCAACTGCTCGACCAGGGAAATCTTGAAGATCAGAAGCTGGCCGAAATTGTGAGGTTTGCTCAGCATGATCTCGAAATTCAGTTTTCCGAAAACTTTAACGACCTCCGAAACGATGCAAAAAAGCGGTACCTGTTTGGCCGTCTCAACCGTCCGATGCGAATTTGCGGCATGGTAAAAAATGAAGGCGAACCCGGTGGAGGGCCTTTCTGGCTCGAAAATGGCAAAGGTGAGGTTTCGCTGCAAATTGTCGAATCGTCGCAGATTGATATGAATAACCCGGCCCAAAAGAAGATTTTAAACGAATCGACCCATTTCAACCCTGTTGACCTGGTTTGCAGCGTTAAAGATTACAGAGGCAGGCATTTTGAGCTTCACAAATATGTTGACCCAACAACAGGATTTATTTCGATAAAATCGAAAGATGGTAAAAATTTAAAGGCTCAGGAATTGCCGGGACTTTGGAATGGCGCAATGGCCGAATGGATAACAATTTTTGTCGAAACTCCGGTTATTACCTTTAACCCGGTGAAAACAATCAACGATTTGCTGCGTGATCAACATCTGAATTATTAACCAAAACCGGCACACAACAAAAAATGCGGCTCATTTTCGTGAGCCGCATTTTTTTATTTTGACAAGTTATTTGTCGAAATCCCGGTTTATTTTACCCAGGGGCTTTTTACAAAACTGAGGTTCATATTCATCAGGTTCTGCTCGGTAATCGGGTTCATTTCGATTGTCCTGGTTTTTTGATAGCGGCTCGATAACAGGCCAAACCCATTTTCGATATTTGTGTATTCCGGCCTGTCCTGAACAAGACTTGTTGAAGGCTCGTTAACATTAAGATAAGTATTGTATTCGACTCCGGCGGCAGAAACCACATAATCGACCAGGCCTGCCAAACGGACTCCGGTGTAGTTAGCCTCGATTTTGCTGGCAACTACGGTGTAAAAAGCATCCCCACTTATCGAAATCTCAGTTTCACCATATCCTGAAGCATCGACCGCATATTGTGTCGACTGGTACCACTCGACGGATTTTGGGATGGTATCGTGGGTACCATAAGGCACCTCGAAATAGTTAAACCTGATCATAGGCTCATACCGAATTGCATTTACTGCGTTGTTCCAACTGAATTTTGAGAAATAACCCGGATTAAAATGGGCCTTACTTCCTGCGTTAGGTTTGGTAAAACTAAAATCGTTAATGAGTTTTGTCTCCGATGTCATCTCTTTACCGGATTTTGTATTTTTTACATACAACCTGTAATCATAATTCTCATTAAGCTCGCCTACGCCTTTGTAAACCACCATGTATGGGTTGTACCAGGTGCCTGTATCTTTATTCGAAATGGTGGTGGTATCGAAAACAATGGTTTGTTTTTTGGTGCTGCCTTCCCAACCTTCCAAAATTACTTCGAGGTCGTTTTTGTAAGAAGACGAATCTTCAATTTTGGCAATTTCGAGGGCATTGCCGCCCAGAAAAGCTTTGTTGATCCTGAAATAATGAGCAGTATCTTCCTGATTGAGCAAACCATAAATAATTGTGATTTCTTCCCAATCTGCGTTAATATCAAAATCGGTTTCACACGAAGGGAAAACCATTATCAGGGAAATGAACAAGGAGATTAGTAAAGTTTTTTTCATCAGTGTAAACTTACAGGTACGAACAGTGTTTTCAGTTTCAATTCATAAAACTAACAAAACTTTGTAGCTTTGCAGTTTAAAATATGAACACAAACGGCATAAAACCCGAATTATTTTAGCGTTTTATCAATAGTTTAAGTCAGAAAGCCGGAACTAAAATCATTAAAACTAACACTCAGAACTGATGGAAAATAAGGAAGCAAATGCTTACAAAAAAATTACTACCCACGTCCTCCAGGAAATGAAATTAAAAGGCCAGAAGATCGCCATGCTTACAGGCTATGATTTCTCGATGGCTACTTTGCTTGATATTGCCGGGATTGACGTGATTTTGGTGGGCGACTCGGCCTCCAATGTTATGGCAGGTTATTCCACAACCTTGCCCATCACCCTCGATCAGATGATTTATCACGCCTCGTCGGTAATGCGGGCTGTAAAGCGGGCTTTGGTAGTTGTTGATTTACCTTTCGGGACTTACCAGGGAAACTCCAAAGAAGCATTGAATTCGTCAATACGCATCATGAAGGAATCGGGTGCAAACGCAATTAAAATGGAAGGTGGCCGTGAAATTCTCGAATCTGTTGACAGGATTCTAACAGCAGGCATCCCGGTGATGGGACATCTGGGACTTACGCCTCAGTCGATCCATAAGTTTGGTACCTACATCGTGCGTGCAACCGAAGAAAGCGAAGCTCAAAAACTTATCGAAGATGCCCATATTCTGGAAGAAGCAGGCTGTTTTTCGATCGTTCTCGAAAAAATTCCTGCAAAGGTTGCAGGCCAGGTTACCAGCGAAATAAAAATTCCAACCATCGGCATCGGGGCAGGCAGCGATTGCGACGGACAGGTTTTGGTTCTTCACGATATGCTCGGGATTACACAGAAGTTTTCGCCACGGTTTCTTCGCCGCTATCACAACCTGAGCGAAGAAATTCAAGGATCGGTAAAAGCCTACATCCACGATGTAAAAACCCAGAATTTCCCTAATGAACGGGAGCAATATTAGCATCTTAAAATCAGAGATTAGAAATGGTTAACCAAATCCTGTTCGAGGATAATCACATCATCATTGTCAACAAAAACCCCGGCGATATTGTCCAGGAAGACATTGGCAGAGACCGCACCCTACGTGATGATATCAAAGATTACATCAAAAAAAAATACGGCAAACCTGGCAGTGTATTCCTGGGAATCGTCCATCGTTTGGACCGTCCGGTAAGTGGTGCAATAATTTTTGCCCGCACCAGCAAGTCCCTCTCACGGCTTAACAAAATTTTCAGGCATCGCGAAGTCGAAAAAATTTATTGGGCTGTGGTTGATAATGAACCCAAAGAACCCGAAGGCACGCTTGTTCACTTTCTGAAAAAAGATGAAAACAAGAACAAAGCCTACATTTCGAAAGAAGGCGTGGATGGTGCAGTGAGGGCTGAGCTAAAATATAAACTTATCGCGAAAAGCGATAAATATTGCCTGCTGGAAGTCGAGCTTTTTACCGGTCGTCACCACCAGATCAGGGTGCAACTTGCAACTTTAAACTGCCACATCAAAGGCGATTTAAAATACGGATTTCCGCGCTCCAACCCAAACGCAGGAATTCATCTTCACGCCCGCAAAATTGTTTTTACCCATCCCGTGCGCAACGAGCCAGTGACTATTATTGCCCCACCACCGGATGATCCGTTGTGGAACTATTTTATGTCGATACTTCCTTCATAAACCAGCGTATTTATGAAAATCCTGAAAACAGGCACCTGGCTAATTATCGTTTTTATCTTGCTTTCGCAGATGACTGCAAAAGCGCAATATTACAGTTCAGGTCAGGACCCGGCATCCGTGCAATGGCAACAAATCAAAACCAGCCATTTTCAGGTCATTTTCCCGAAAGGCTACCAGCAAACTGCCAATTATGTGGCCAATGTGCTGGAATATGCCTTCACGCTGGCGAATAAAACGATGATCACCAATCCGAAAAAAATTCCGGTAATCCTTCATAATTTGTCGGCAGTGTCGAATGCTCAAACCGTTTGGGCGCCTGCCAGGATGGATTTTTTCACCATCCCGCCCCAGGATACCTACGGGCAGGAATGGTTCCAGCAATTGGCCATTCACGAATACAGGCACGTTATTCAACTGAGCAAAATGAACCAGGGAATGACAAAAATCCTGACTTACCTTTTCGGCGAACAAATTACCGCTGCCGTTCTCGGGCTTTATGTGCCATTCTGGTTTATCGAGGGTGACGCGGTTTCGGCCGAAACAGGGCAAAGCAGCACCGGCCGTGGCCGTACACCTGCATTTTCGATGTCGTTGAGGGCGCAAATCATCGAAAAAGAAATCTATACTTACGATCAGGCGGTTTTCGGTTCCTTTAAAAAGTTTACTCCCGACCATTATGTTTTGGGTTATAACCTGGTTGCGCAGGCCAGAAATAAATATGGCTTCGAAATCTGGGATAAGACGATGAACAAAGTCGGGAAAAATCCTTACATGATTGTCCCGTTTTCTGAAGGCATCAGAGATTTTACAGGAAAAACAAAAACCTGGCTTTACGAAGCCTCGTTGCAAGAACTTGGTGAATCCTGGAAAAAACAAGCCGGTGAAATTATTTATTCACCGATAAAAAATCATCTGTGTACTGAGGAGCAAAAATACACCAATTATTTACGCCCCTTTCAGACCAGCCGAGGCACCATCGTTGCCGAGAAAAAAGTCCTCGACGACCTGACAAGAATTGTAGAGATTTTTCCAGATGGCACCGAAAAGTTAATCTGCACACCGGGGTATTATGCCCGAGGCGTGCTTACCTACGCTAAAAATGCTTCATCAATGAACAACGGCGCCGGCATGAGTGCGCTCACTTACAGCCAGAATCTCATCGGCTGGACCGAGCCTCAGCCAGATCCACGGTGGGGAAACCGTGATTATTCGATCATCAAAATTTTGGATCTCGATACCCGGAAAATCAAAAAAATCACCTCCAAAAGCAGGTACTTTGCCCCTGCCCTATCGCCTGATGCCACTAAAATTGCAGTTTCAGGTGCCACCGAAAACAACCTTTATTTTTTAGCAATTCTCGATATTGACTCGGGGCTTGAAATAAATCGTTTTACAACTCCCGAAAATTACTTTTTCACCAATCCTTCGTGGTCAGCCGACGGGCAAACGATTGTTTCCGTTTTGATGGGAGAGCCTGGAAAATGTATTGCTTTAACCGAAATCGAAACCGGCGTCACCAGGACTGTTTCAGAATTTTCGTTTACGGATATCTCAAAACCAGTCATCAAAGGTAATTTCATCGTTTTTACCGGCGCTTATTCGGGCATCGATAATATTTATGCCTTCAACCTGAAAACAAATGAAATTTCGCAGATTGCTTCCGTGAAATTTGGTGTAACAGATCCACGGTTTTCGGTTTCCGGCGATTCCTTGTTTTTCTCAAATTACACTTCCGACGGATTCAAAATATCCACCATCGCATTTGATAGTATAAATTTTACTCCGCTAAATCAGGTAAACGACAACAGCGTAAAACTCTACAAAGCAATTGCAGCGCAGGAAGGCGCCATTTTAAATCCCGACAGTATTCCTGAAAAGGATTATGAATTAAAAAAATATTCGAAACTAACGCATTTGTTTAAAATTCATAGCTGGGCGCCCATCTCGATTGATGCCAGCAATTTTGATGTAAAACCGGGAGTATCGCTGATGTCGCAGAACATTTTAAGCACCACTTTTACTTCGTTGGGTTATGCGTACGATGTCAACGAGAAAACCGGCAAATATTACATAAACCTCAGCTATCAGGGGTTGTACCCGGTTTTTGACTTTCAGGCGGATTATGGAAAAAGAAATTCGTACACCTACGACACTGCCGACAACCGCATTGATTATTCGTGGATGGAAACCAATTTTACCACCACCGTTCGCGTCCCGATGAACTTTACTTCGGGCAAATTCGGAAGATTTGTGCAGCCCTCCGTGGCGTTTACTTATCTGCAACTCGACATGGACGAAGATGCCTCCGTGAGCTTCAAACGAGATAACTATAAAACCCTCAGCTACAGGCTTTATGCGTACAACCTTTTAAAGCGGGTTGAACAAGACATGAACCCACGCTGGGGCCAGATGATCGATCTGAATCTTTACACCGCTCCTTTTATAAAAAAAGATACCCTGGGTACACTGTTTTCAGCCGAAACAAGGTTGTATTTTCCCGGAATCTGGAAACATCACAGTTTTAATATGTATGGCGGCTATCAAAAAAGGGTCGACAACCAGATTTACTACTACAGTACGATGGTAAACTCCCCGAGAGGGTACATTTTACCGGTGATGGACGACCTGGGCAGCTTTTCGGTAAATTACAAACTTCCGATATTTTACCCCGATTTCAGCCTGACTTCGCTGGCATATCTCAAGCGGTTTAAAGCCAATTTATTTTATGATTATGCCTGGGGTGATCACGGTGGGAGTTTCGAAAATTACCAGTCGGCTGGGATGGAATTATTTGTGGATATGCACGTTTTGAGGTTTTTAGCGCCCATCGAGCTGGGTTACCGACTGATTTACCTGCCCGAAGAAAATGACTTTAAATCAGAATTTTTATTTTCGATAAATGTGTATGCGTTTTAGTTTTTATCAATTTTGCAGAGCCGCAGTTTGTTCTGGCGGCCCGATTAATTAATTGATTTTTTTACTTTAATAAACAAACCTGAAATGAACTTTATCATCAAAATTTTGCTCTCCACATGTTCGGTTCTTATCGCCGACTACCTTTTAAAAGGTGTTCATGTACGTGATATTATGACCTCAGTACTTGTGGCGTTTGTACTGGCGCTCCTGAATAGTTTTCTCAAACCAATTTTGGTCGTACTAACAATCCCGATTACGATACTCACGCTTGGGCTTTTCCTTTTGGTGATCAATGCTTTGATGGCATTATTGGTCACGAAAATTGTTCCCGGATTTATCATCGAAGGCTTTTGGTGGGCAGTAGGTTTTAGTCTCATTATTTCGTTTTTAAATTATTTGATTAATATTGAAAATAATAAAAACCGCTCAAATTATCGTTAATCTATTCAAATTCATAATCTTAAAAATATGAAACACCAGATTGTGACAGATTTGGCCCTACTGATCGAAATCGCCAACAAAAGTGAGGTTTGCTATTTAGGCATGGCTGATGAGAATAACCAGCCTTACGTTTTGCCTTTTAATTTCGGGCTTTTCGACAATAACATTTACCTGCATTCAGCCAAAACAGGCCATAAAATCGATATCCTCAGGATAAATCCAAAAGTGTGCGTGTCGTTCAGCAACGATCATGCGCTGAGATGGCAGCACGAAGATATGGCCTGCAGTTACAGCATGAAATACAAGAGCGTTCTGGCTTTTGGAAAGGTTGAATTTATTGACGATTTTGACGAAAAGAAGAAAGCCCTCAACATCATCATGCGTAAATATACCGGCAAAGATTTTCCATTCAGCACGCCATCAATCAACGAAGTACAGCCCTGGCGGGTAATCGTCGAAAGATGGGAAGGCCGGGTTTATGGGTATTAGAATAAATTTCAAATCTAAAATTACAAGTCGGCAGTCGGCAGTCAGCAGTTGCCAGCCCCGATAGCTATCGGGGGTCGGCAGTCAATCACAAATCATAAATCTTAAATCATAAATCATAAATCAATTGGCAGTCTGCAGCCAATCATAAATCATAAATCGTAAATCATAAATCAAAAGATGCTTACAAAAACCAAAATCCCACCCACCTACGTCATCGTATTCAGCATCATTATTATTGCTGCAATGTTAACGTGGATTGTTCCTGGCGGAAGATATGACCGGCAAAAGATTGTTGTTAATGGTGTTGAACGGACAGTAATCGTTAACAACACCTTTAAAACCGTTGACAGCAATCCCCAAACATGGCAAATATTTGCAGCTTTTTACAAAGGATTTGTTAACATGTCGCACATCGTCGTGTTCATTTTGATGATTGGCGGAGCCTTCTGGATTATTAATGAAACAAAATCGATTGATGTGGGAATCCTGTCGTTTCTGATATTCACCAAGCGATTCGAAAAATGGAAATTCGTCAGGAAGTTGGGTGTCGACAATATCATCATCGTTTTTATCATGACGATTTTCAGCGCCTTTGGTGCAATTTTCGGGATGGCCGAAGAAACCATCGCTTTTACCATCATATTTGTCCAGCTTTCGGTGAGGATGGGCTACGACTCGCTGGTTGGTATCGGGTTGTGCTACTTTGCAGCCCACGTAGGATTTGCCGGGGCAATTCTTAATCCATTTACAATTGGAATTGCCCAGGGATTGGCCAGTGTACCGCTTTTTACAGGCATCGAGTACCGGGTGGTTTGCTGGCTGATTTTCACTTTTCTATCCATAGCCTTCATACTTTGGTATGCCCGGAGAGTGAAGAAAAATCCGCAAAAATCAATTATGTACCATGAAGATGATTATTGGAGGCACCGGAACAATACGGACGTATTGGAAGTAACTTATTATACCCCAAAATCAGCCTGGATTACAGCAGGAGCGCTTTTTATCATCATGTTGGTTTACTCATTTTATTTTCCTTCGACCCATCTCCGGGTTGGATTGAACACGGTTACCGCGCCATTTGTACCCATTTTAACCGGGCTTTTTGCGATAACAAGTATCATCACCCTGCGCAAATCGTTGCATTTTTTTATTCTGAATATCCTCGCTTTTACCATTTTCTACCTTGTTCTGGGTGTGTTGGGCTACGATTGGTACATTATGGAGATAGCGGCACTTTTCCTGGCGATGGGGTTATTCTCCGGTTTTGCTGCGGGAAAAACAAATTCTGAACTTACCAAACTGTTCCAGGAAGGTGTTAAAGATATCGTTTCAGCATCGCTTGTTGTGGGATTTGCCGGCGGTATCATCGCCATTCTTAACGATGGACAGATTATTGATACCGTGTTACATTCGATGTCGAATTTACTTCAGGGTGCCGGACAAATAACAGCAATTACAATCATGTATGGGTTTCAGTCGCTGCTCAACCTTGTTATCACTTCAGGATCAGCCAAGGCGGCATTGACGATTCCAATTATGGCAGAATTTTCTGATATCATCGGCCTTACCCGCCAGGCAACCATCATGGCTTTTCAATTTGGATCAGGCATCACCGATATGATCGCACCTACATCAGGAGTTTTGATAGGAGTTTTAGGAATTGCAAAAGTTCCATACGGAAAATGGGTGAAATTTATCATCCCGTTTATGATATTCCTGGCTTTTGTTGCCTGGCTTTTACTAATTCCCACGGTAACCATGAAACTCAGTGGCTTTTAGTGAAATTCAGGGATTTCAATCCCGGCAGAAAAATCACAATTTTCGTAAAACATCACATCATGATTATTTTAGATAAACCTTACGTTTCCGAATTTCTTAAAGAAACCATCAGGAAATATAATCTTCCTGTTCTGAAAACACAAACGGCGCTTGATTTTATTGGCAACGAAGGTGTTTTATTTTTGGATGAAGACGCTACCATCGAAAAGCTGAAAATCAGTCCGGAAACCCTGGTTTACACCAACTCCGAAAATGCGATTAACTGGATTGCCAATAATTTAGGATTTACCGATCTTCCCGAAAAGGTAAATCTTTTTAAAGATAAAGTTAAATTCAGGCAACTGATTGATGAGCTTTATCCCAACTTTTTTTACAAAGCAATTGCTCTTGAAGATTTGAAAACCATTTCGGTTAAAGATTTCCCAAAACCTTTTGTAATCAAGCCGTCGGTGGGATTTTTCAGTTTTGGCGTTTACACCGTTACCGATGAAAATTCATGGAAAAGTATTGTTAAGTCGATTTATGAAGAAGTGGAAGCCGTTAAGGAAATTTATCCTGTTGAAGTTTTAAATACCACGACTTTTATCGCTGAAGAATTTATCCGGGGCACCGAGTACGCCTTTGATGCCTATTTTGACAACGAAGGAAATCCGGTCATCCTGAATATTCTAAAGCATATTTTTTCGTCGGATGCCGATAACAGCGACAGGGTTTATCTTTCGTCAGCCGGAATAATCCGTGAAAATCTTGAGAGGTTCGGAAACTTTCTTACAAAAATCGGAAACCTGGTCGGATTAAAGAATTTCCCTATGCACGTTGAAGTCCGGGTGGACGATTCGGGGAAAATTATGCCCATCGAGATCAATCCTTTGCGCTTTGGAGGCTGGTGCACCACGGCAGATTTTACGTTTCACGCTTACGGTTTTAACTCTTACAATTATCTTTTAACCCAACAAAAACCTGATTGGGTAAGGATTTTGAAGGATAAAGAAGGGAAGATTTTCAGCATCATCGTTTTGAATAATTC
Organism: uncultured Bacteroidota bacterium; assembly: GCA_903944895.1. GTDB lineage: Bacteria > Bacteroidota > Bacteroidia > Bacteroidales > 4484-276 > CAJATL01. The sequence goes on along the minus strand of CAJATL010000200.1, from coordinate 603 downwards.
AACCGGCGAAAAAGTTGAAAACATCAGCAGTTTTGATTATGAAAAATTACAATCCTGTTTCGAGAAACCGCTCTTTCTTTCCAAAGCAGACCATAAAACCTACCACATTTTTGGATTTGTCTTTGCCGAAACCAGACAGGAAAATTTCGCTGAAATCGAATACATCCTGAAATCGGATTTGAAGGAATTTCTTACTTTGGGTTGATCGAAAGGGTTTTGTCGGGAGGTTCAAAGGTTTCACCTTTTGCGAAGGTGAAACCCTTTTCAATCCCTGAAACGCCGGAATAGGCTAATAAACTCCCTGGTTATCGAAATTAATTCCTTTTGCGTATTTGAATTGGTAAAGATGAACAACCTATATAACGTAACCTTCGCTAATCCTTCAAAATCTGCCTCGAAATCACAATCTTCTGAATTTCGGAGGTACCTTCATAAATCTGCGTAAGCTTGGCTTCACGCATGAGGCGCTCAACGTGGTATTCTTTAACATAGCCGTAACCTCCGTGAATCTGGACGGCTTCGGTGGTGATTTCCATGGCGCTGTCGGCGGCATATTGTTTGGCCATGGCTCCGGCAAGACCGTAAGGTTTGTGGTTGTCCTTG
>CAJATL010000199.1 GCA_903944895.1 uncultured Bacteroidota bacterium | reverse complement strand
ACCGTAAGCAGGCCAGAACATTTTGTAACCGGCAGCTTCCTTAATCAAAACCAGCTTATTCCCTAAAATATCCGAAATCATCTGGACGGGAATTTCGCAGGGTTTAAGCACCGGAAGTAAATTCCATCCTGATGCCAGAGCTAAATTGTTGTTTGTCGGAGGAATTCCATCCAAAATAAATGATGACTGATTTGCAGTTTTTATCAAATAACCTTTTGTTTCATCCCAGTTTTCCAAAGTATTTACCTGTTGCGAAGGCCAAAAGACATTGCTGCCATCTGATAAAATAATGAGGTTTTCGTTGAGTTGTTCAAACAAGGCTTCGGTCGTGTCATTTAAAGGATTAAGATAAGATGAAATCCCGCTCCATCCCTTTGGAATTGAAATCTGTTGTTGAAGATAAACAGTTAAACTGGCAGAATCGCTGATGACGGAACCCTTGCTGTTGCTGACTTTGCAGTAATAAAATCCGGAATTTCCGAGGCTAATATTTCCAAGGTTTAAACTGTCGTTATTGCTGTTTGCAATATTTCCGGAAGGCCCAAACCATTCATAAATAAGCGCTTCCTGACTTTGTGCATCAACCGTAAATATTACATCCAAGCCTTCTAAAACCAGCTTGTGTTGAGGTTGTGTTGTGATCAGAGGCAATTTCAGGGCAAATTCAAAACTAAAAGGTTCGGTACGGCAATCTTTCCAAACATCATCACCAAAAGCTTCCAGAGTCAGCACCAGGCCTTCGATCCAGTAACAATCGCCAATTCCTTTTGGAGCGCTTGTAAAGAATTTTTCGAGATTTGCTCCGGTCGTATTTTTCACCCATTTTTCGATGGGAAGCACCATCCCGAACATTTCGGTTGGAACACCAACAGTCTCGTCGCCGGCCCATCGTGCCCAATATGGTGCATCGAGCAGCCACCAAAACGGGAACAAAACAAAACCGCGCTCATGCCTTGCCAGGGTTGATGCCAGGACATGTTCCTGTAAATATCTTCCGATTTCAGGCGAAAGATTCAGGAAAATAAACCCGCGATGGATGTAATCATCTTTGCGCCCGCAGTATTCACCTCCGTCACAGGAAGCAGGGTAAGGAGCTGTCCATCCGGCTGTTCCGTAGTATGCCATCGAATCAACCACTTTAATATCAAGTCCTGCTGTTAATTGCTCCTGCAAATTTGCTGTTGCATCGCTGACCATTTCCTGGTCATTCATCATCCAGGCAAGCCTTACCATGCCGATGTGGGCACACATGGATCCGTAAAGATTTCCGGGATCAATGCCGTAACCCAATTTCAGGAAATAAAAATCTTTGATATCGTTGTAATACTCCGAAACCATCGAGATATCGCCGGTTCGGTAAGCGTAATTCCAAAACTGATAAATAGTCTGGATATTTGGCCGGTAATTGCCCCACCAATCAGTCTCTCCGTAAGCGTGTTCAGTCGGTTGTAACTGCCGTGAAACGCCATAATCAGCCGGTAAAGAACGATTTGAATAGGATGGCTGAATCCAAAACTGCTGCAATGGATCCTGAAGCATCTGGTTTACATAATTTTTTACCTGTGATTTTTGGAGGTCGGTAAGAAAAGGATATGCCTCAGCCAGGGTTTGCATCGTACGTCCGGGTTCACGATAAAGGAAATAACTTTCGTAAATATTGTCGGTATAGCGGATGGATAATGGGCCGAGAAAATCCCTGCCGAGAATTTTCTGAACCTCGTTTTGTAAAGTCTGAATCAATTCGTCGGGTGCGTCAACAGTGGTGCTTGACGGATATTCCCATAAATAGCGCTGAACATCAATCTGCGACTGAACTTTAATGGCACTTAGAATAAGCAAAAAGCTCATTAAAATTATGGATAAATTTTTCATGGCGAATCTATTTTTGGTTATCATGTTCGATGGCAACAATTCCAAACGATTCGGAAATAAAAACAAGATTACCGGCAATTGACGGCGCTGTGCGGCCAGCAATCGAAGTTTGCCCGGTAATTACAGGTCCGCCTTTAAAATTATAAGGAGGATTTTGATCGAGATAACAGATGTTTGCAGCCCAGTAACCTCCATCCTGACGCCTGATTTGAGCCTGAACATGGGTTGATGTGCTGTTGCTCAGATCAATAACCTGGGTGCCCCTGAAATCCTGACGAAGCCAGAGATATTTACCACCCGTACTCATGGCAAAAAGATTATCGGTTTCCTGCAAAGCATTCGATAAATGCCCGTTATCAATGGGAATCCGGTTGCCGTTGGTTGTGTTGATTCCGCAAATATCCAATGAGTAATTTGTGCCAAAAGCACTTTCTGACGTTAATTTCGGAAATCTCGTTTTCCACCAGCATAAAACTCTATCCATGTAATCAACCACCACGGGATCAGGAGGATATCCGCAGCCTTCGACGGGTCCGGCAGCGATGATAAACGAACTTTGTAAGTTTGTGGTGTCAAGGGCAAAAACATGCTGCCAGTCAACCGAAGCCCGCGGCCAGTTACCTCCATTATCGTTTCCCTGTAACCAAAGCCTGATATTATTTTCTTCATCTTCGAGGGTCAGCGACGATTCCATAACTTCCTCCATCACATATTCGCTTCCCATCAAAGGTGTCATGGCGGAAGTGACATATAAAAATTCATTAAAAACCACCGGGAAAGTCATTCTGAACGACTGTCCTCTGACCTGCTTTGAAGCCTTGATTTCGCCGGTTTGCTGACTTAACGCGTAAACCATCATATCTTCACAAGGAATAAATACCGACGAACCTGAAGCAGCGATTCCTCCGGTTACCGGCGCCGAAAGATTTTTCTGCCAGAGCAAACTTCCCGAATGAATGTCGAAGGCCGAGGCTCGCCCACGGTGATCGGCAACAAAAACACTTTCTCCAACAATACATGGAGCGGTTGTAATGGTGTATTTCAGTTGCTGAGTCCAGAGCGTACTGCCATCATCAATATCAAAAGCTTTTACAATTCCGGCAACACCAGCAAAAACTACTACGCCGTCGTTTACAGCAGCACTTACCAGGATTCCTCCCGAAACCTCCGATTTCCAAAGTGTAGCCCCATCGAAAGCAGTGATTGCATAAGCGCTGCCTTCCTGAGTTCCAAAGAAAACTTTTCCATTGGAAATTACGGGTTGTACCATTTGCGAAATTGTAAATGGCACCGAATCGGGCAAAGGAAATGAATAGCCTTCCTGGCTGGTCAGGTTGTCGGTCCAACCTGGTTCACTATTTTGATTGCGAAGCGTTAAATCGTCTCCAAGCCAAATCCAGCGGGTGCGGTAAGGTGGTGGGACTTCGATATTTGTTCGGCCGGTTCTTGCGGCATCCCGTTGATGTTGAGGCCACTCCTGCGGGAATATTTCGGAGCTTGCCATGAAAATCAGGAAAAGGAAAATTTGGATTTTCATAAAATGTATGTTTTTGAAATGATTCAAAAATATACAATTATCTGAATATGTCAAAAGAATCGAAAAAACAATCCGGATGAAAAGTTCTCCGGAAACAGGAAAAAATAAAATTTTGAAGTGAAGAAAGAATCAAGAATGAAAAAACCAGACGGATGGATAAATCTTACGCGCCGGCAATTTCGACCAATTCGTCCGATTCATAAATATCCTGGTCGCAGCAATCGTCGTTGGCAACCTGAATCATCGCTTTGGCAACGGTTTCGGCCTGAATAGCCCTGAACTTCCGGTATCTTCCAATGATAAAAACCGAAAATACTTTCATCACACTTTTACCTATTTCTTCTCCAAACCTGTACTCTTTTCTTTCACCAAGTAACATCGAAGGTCTAAACACTGCAATTCTCGGGATGCTGCAATCGAGGACATCTTTTTCCATCTCTCCTTTAGTGCGCAGATAAAAATTTGATGATTTGATATCGGCACCAATTGATGAAACAACGAAAAAGCCTTTTATTTTGTTTTCTTCAGCCATCTTAGCCAGTTGAACAGGCATTTCAAAATCGATTTTTTTGAAATTTTCCTGGCTGCCTGCCTTTTTTATGGTTGTTCCTAAACAGCAAAACAGATCATCGCCATGCAGGCTGCTTTTCAATGTCGTAAGATCAGTAAAATAATTGAAGATTTCCTTTATTTTAGGATGATTGAGGCCAAGAGACTTTCTCGAAATAGTAATAACCTCGCTATAAAGCGGGCTTTCGCAGAGCTGTTTGAGAAGACTACTCCCAACCAGGCCGGTAGCCCCAAAAACAATAGCTATTTTATGATCCTTTTTTTCTGTTTTCATTTGTCCGGTTTATTGTATAAAAATTAATACTGGGACGGTTTTATGTCCCGATCTAATCAAACCAAACGCCGGCTTGTAGAATTTTTACTCCTTCAAAAAAACTAAAAAGGCAAGTCATCAGTTGGTTCTGGCGGAATTTCATCCATCGATGGAGGTGGAGGAGCCATCTCATTTTTCTGGGTCGTCAGCTTTTCAACTTTCCAGGCTTCCAGATTGTTGAAAAATTTGGTTTGGCCATCTTTTTCCCACTTCCTGCCTTTGATGTTGAATGAAACTTTTATCTCATCACGAGGATTTATTGAATCCAACTGTTCGCATTTATCCTGCGTGAGCTGAAAAAGGATGGTTTCGATAAATTCGTTGGTTCCGAAGGATTCGGCATGCTCGAGAACAAATTCTCTCTTTTTAAAGCGGTCGGTTACCTGTTGAGCATTTTGCTTCAGTAAGAGTTTTCCGGTAATTTCGAAGTTCATTATTATATTTTTTTAAAATTTCGGTTTATGATTTTGGCTCTAAAAATCCCGGCCAAAACGGGCAGCTAAATTATAAATTAATCGCAAGCCATGTTTGAAGGTGACTCACCAAAGTTACTTTTATTTATCAACGAAAAGCAATCATAAACTCCATTTTCCTTTGTAAGTGCGGTATTGCGAGGATTCATCCAATAATGCAAGAAAATCTTTCCGTGGGATAGTTTTTGCTCCCATACGGCGCATGTGCGGGGTATCCTGTTGAGCGTCAATCATTAGAAATTTCCAGCTTTTTACTTTTTCGGTAAGATAATACAGCGCAACTTTTGATGCATCGCTCATTTTATGAAACATCGATTCGCCAAAAAACACCCGACCCAACGAAATGCCATAAAGGCCTCCAACAAGCTCGCCATCAAAATAAGTTTCAAATGAATGAGCAAAACCATTATCGTGAAGATCGATGTAGGCCTGCATCATTTCATTGGTAATCCAGGTTCCGGGTTGATCGGTGCGGGGCATGGCGGCGCAGTTTTTAATAACGGAAGCAAAGTTTTCATCCACTTTTACTTCAAATTTTTTCTGCCTGATAACCTGCCACAACGATTTGGAGACTTTAAGCTTTTTTGGAAAAAGCACCATCCTTGGGTTTGGCGACCACCACAAAATTGGCGATTGGTCGTCGTACCAAGGAAAAATCCCGTTTTTGTATGCCAGGAGCAGGCGCTCTATACTTAAATCGCCGCCAACAGCGAGCAATCCGTCTTGTAACGAAAGTTCAGGATTCGGAAAAAACAGTTCATCGGTAAGTTTAAAAAGAGGCATTTTTGAACAATATGAGAATTTTGATTAAAAAGATAATCAGTTAATAATTAAAGATCTACTTGGCAGATTTTCAGCTTAATAAAAACTCCTTTGTAAGGAATCGATTAAGGTTACTAAAATCAAGATATTGAATTTATTGTAGTGCTCCTAAAATTAGCACCACTATTCAGAGATAAGTTGTTCATTATAAATTTCCCAACTGGCAATAATCTTTTCAATTTCCTCTTGGGTAAAAATGTCTTCATAATTTCGCTTAAAAACTGCAACTTTTAAATCAAAATCACCAATTAAAGGAATTTTGTTTTTTATACTACTCTCTTGTACAATTCGCCCAAAATCAATGGTTTGTGTACCAATCAAAAATCTTTCAGCCGGCGATTTCGAGAAAATTATTTCACTTTGCTTTTCATTAATTACAGCGCTTGTGTCTAACATATCAGATTAAATTATAGGTATTCAAATTTAGATTTTTGCACCATTTTATTATGTAATTACGGTCAATTTCAGGGGTTTTAAGTAATTGAACAATATCGCTTTTTTGTTTTTCGCTTTGAATTTGTTGAATCCATTCAATTTTTGAAATTATCAAATCTTCAGACGAAACTATCCAAACTTCAAAATCAGCAATTGCTATTTTTTTCTTTCTAGAAAACTCCAATTTTCGAAATTCAGAGTTTTTTCTTAATATAAAATCAACCTTAAAACCTGTCTCATAGTCTATTGCATTGAACATTCTTTTTAGTTTGATTTCTTCACGAACAGTTACAGGGTCAATATAATACCCATCTTTAAAAATTGATAAAAATTCGGGTAGATTTTCTTCAAAAAGCTCAATAATTATATCAATATCAAGCGTCATGCGCGGTATCGAGTAATAATTTAGCGCCATACTACCCGAAAGCATGTATGATATTCCCTTTTCATCTAAGGAAGTTGCAATTTTTTTTAAAAGATTTAAAATCATTCAATTCAAGATTTGAAAAATCAAAAGTACTGCAGAAAATGAAAAGTCCGGCAGGAATAGCTAATTTAAATCAGCATTCCATTAGTGCTTTCTTAATCAATTCGATTGTCATTTCAATTTCCTCCTTTGTAATGATCAAAGGGGGTGCGATGCGAAAAGCGTTCGGCATAAAAAAGAATGGGTCGGTGATGAGGCCGTTTTCGAGCATGCTTTTCATTGCGGCGAGGTTAATCTCGGTTGTTTCGAGTTCGATGCTCATCAACAAGCCTTTTCTTCTGATATTCTTAACCAGAGGATGACTTTTGAGGGCTTCTTCAAACATCAAACCTTTTTCTTCAACTTCGGCAATGATGTTTTTTTCGGTTAATAAAATTTCAAGATTTGCCAGTGCAGCCGCGCAACTTACTGGGTGGCCGCCAAAGGTGGTGATATGACCAAATTCCGGATTATTGGTAAACGACAGCATTATTTTTTTTTCGGCAATGAAGGCGCCAATGGGCATTCCGCCGCCCATCGCTTTTGCCAGACAAAGGATATCGGGAACAACATCGTAATGTTCAAAACAGAAAAGCTTGCCTGTTCGGCCAAAGCCAACCTGGATTTCATCAAAAATCAACAAAGTGCCGGTTTCGTTACATCGTTGGCGAAGTGCTTTTAAAAATTCATTTTCAGGAAGTAAAATACCTGCTTCCGCCTGGATTGGCTCAACCAAAACACAGGCTGACTTTTCGGTGATTTGTAATAAATCATCAAAATTATTAAAACGCAAAAACCTTAAATCGGGTAGGAGCGGGCGATAGGCAAATTTCATCTCTTCGTTGCCCAGCATGCTGAAAGCCCCATGAGTGCTGCCATGATACGAATTTTTAAAACCCACCATTTCGGTTCGTCCGGTGTATCGTTTTGCAAGTTTAAGTGCACCATCCACGGCTTCACTGCCCGAATTCACAAAATAAATTGCATTTAACGTTGATGGTAAAATTTCGGCAAATCTGGTAGCAAGTTTTACCTGTGGCGATTGAATCATTTCGCCATAAACCATCAGGTGCATGTATTTTTCGACCTGCTCGTTTACGGCTTTTACAATAACCGGGTGGCGATGGCCAAGGTTATTTACGCAAACTCCGGAAACCAAATCGATGTATTTTTTACCGTCAGGCGAAAACATGTAAATGCCTTCAGCCCTCTCGATTTCGATGCTGAGCGGATAAGTTGAGGGCAATGCCAGGTGCTGCAAAAAAAGCTGACGGGTTGTTAGCATGAATTCAGATGTCGAGGTTTTTAAGTTTGTCGATGTCGCGCCTGTGTTTTTTGGTCGGACGGCCTATGCCCCTGTCGCGCTTTTCACCGTTAAACTGGTTAAAGAGTTTCAGTTTTTCGTATTCTTCTTTTGGTGTCAACTCTTCAGCAAATCCGGGAACCAGTTTTGCCGAAACACGGTTTGATAAAAGATCCAAAACCTTCATAGTTCTTTTAAACTGAGGGATGATGTGAATAACCACAACATCCCCGATTTTCACTTCTCTCGAAGCCTTTACCTGAACATCATCAATCCTGACCTTTCCAAGACGGCAGGCTTCGGAGGCAAGACTTCGCGTTTTATAAACACGAACTGCCCAGAGCCATTTATCAATTCTGACCGCTGTTTCCATGATCAATTTTATTTTTTCCGGAAGAAAATTTGGACAGGCACACCAGTAAAATCAAATTTCTCTCTCAACTGGTTTTCGATGTAACGTTTGTACGGATCCCGCACATATTGCGGCAGATTGCAGTAAAAGGCAAAAGCCGGGAATGGAGTGGGAAGCTGTGTGATAAATTTAACACTGATCTGTTTCCCCTTGATCATCGGTGGCGGGTAGTTTTTGATAATCGGCAGCATAATATCATTGAGTTGAGAGGTGGAAATTTTCCGTTTCCTGTTTTCATAAGCCCGGGTTGCCGATTCGAGTGCTTTAAAAATCCGTTGTTTGGTTAGCACCGACGTAAAAATGATTTCATAATCAGCGAAAGGAGCGGTTTTGCGTTTTATCAATTCCTCAAATTCGAGATGCGTGTTGGTGCCTTTTTCGATCAAATCCCATTTATTAACGATAACCGTCACCGCTTTATGATTTTTTTCGGCAAGGTGCAAAATGTTGATATCCTGCGATTCGACACCCTGAGTTGCATCTAAAAGCAATAGGCAAACATCGCTGCTTTCGATGGCTTTGATGGAACGCATTACGGAATAAAATTCGATGTCTTCGTGGACTTTTCCTTTTTTTCGCAACCCGGCAGTATCGACCAATAAAAAATCGAATCCAAAACTGGTGTATCTCGAATTTATAGTATCACGGGTTGTTCCTGGAATTGGAGTAACAATATTCCGGTCGATACCCAGCAAAGCGTTTATTAGTGAGGATTTCCCTACGTTTGGCCTGCCAACAACAGCGAATTTTGGTAAATCGAGTTCTTCTTCGGCGGGCCTTTTCTCTAAAAATTTAGTCACTTCGTCGAGCAATTCGCCTGTACCGCTGCCGCTAATCGAGGAAATCGGGAAAACTTCTCCCAATCCTAAACCATAAAACTCAGCAGTATCTGCAATCATCGCATTTGTATCGACTTTATTGGCTGCCAAAAGGATTTTTTTCTTCGATTTACGTAAAATTGCAGCCACATCTTTATCAAGGTCAGTCAATCCTTCTCGGGCATCAACCACAAAAAGAATAATGTCGGACTCTTCGATGGCTAAATCGACCTGTTTGCGGATTTCACCTTCAAAAATATCATCCGAGCCAACCACATAACCGCCGGTATCAATGATCGAAAATTCGATGCCATTCCAGTCACTTTTTCCATAATGGCGATCGCGGGTTACTCCTGCTGTTTCTTCAACAATGGCATGGCGGCTGCCGCTTAACCTGTTGAAAAGCGTTGATTTCCCTACGTTGGGTCTGCCAACTATGGCTAAAATATTTGTCATTTTTTATTTTTTAGGTTTGTTAAAATTGGTAGCCAAATTTTTTGAGCGAACTTTCGTTATTTCGCCAGTCTTTGTCAACCTTTACACTTAATTCCAGAAAAACTTTTTTCTGAAGAAATTCTTCCATGTCAATTCTTGCTTTGGTTCCAACCCATTTTATGGCGTTACCACCTTTCCCGATCAAAATTATTCGTTGCGACTCTCTTGCAACATAGATAAACGCCGAGATGCGGACAATTTTTTCCTCTTCTTTAAAACTGTCAACGATAACCTCAACAGAATATGGAATTTCCTTTTTGTAATATTGGAGGATTTTCTCACGAATCATCTCCGAAACAAAGAAGCGCTCGCTCCGGTCGGTCAATTCATCTTTTGGATAAAAGGCAGGATGTTCCGGCAAAAGTTCGATGATTCTTTTTAACACAAAGTCGATATTAAATTTATGCAAAGCCGAAGCGGGTACTATTTCTGCACGGGGAACAAGGTTTTTCCAGTATTCGATGGTCTCGGCAACATCTTTTTGAAGCCCCTTATCAATTTTATTGATGACGAGGATGATTGGAATTTCACTTTCTTTTATTGAGTTGGCGACAATTTCGTTAAGTTCTTTTTCACCATATTCGACGACATAAAGCAGGATATCAGCATCGATTATTGCAATTTTCACCTCACTCATCATCGATTCGTGCAATTTGTAGTGCGGTTTTACAATTCCGGGGGTATCAGAAAAAACGATCTGGAAATTTTCGTCGTTCACTATTCCAAGAATCCGATGTCGCGTAGTTTGCGCCTTAGGCGTGATAATGCTGAGTTTTTCACCCACCAAACCATTCATCAAAGTTGACTTTCCAACGTTTGGATTTCCAATAATATTAACAAACCCGGCTTTGTGACCCATAAAAATTAAATAATAAATTTGTTTGCAAAGAAACAAATTATATCTTTGCACTCCCAAATAAAGCGGGTATTTAGTTCTTAACACATCAAAATACTGAGAGTTAGCTTGTAATTTTGGGATTTAGTTCGACAAAGTTTTTTTGAAAGATATATTGCGGGGTGGAGCAGAGGTAGCTCGTTGGGCTCATAACCCAAAGGTCGGTGGTTCGAATCCGCCCCCCGCTACAATAGCCTGATTACTAACGTTTTCAGGCTTTTTTTTTGATGAATTTTAACGATTGTTTGCCAAATCGTAATTTCATAGAATAAACATCCCATGGTTTCATAATCAAAAACTTGTTAAACTCACTGTGATATGAAAAATCTTTTCACAATTGTGGCGATGTTGATAATTTTCAACGTTAGCGCTCAGGATTCATTAAAAGTGATGCATTACAACCTCCTGAATTTTGGGAATTTTACTGACTATTGCACCTTCAATAATAACAATCCTACAAGCAAAACAGCCTGGCTTAAAACGATCATCGATTACTATTTACCCGATGTTTTTACTGTAAATGAGATAAGTCCGGATAGTTATTATCATCAGTTAATTCTTGATGAGGTGATGAACAGTTCTGGACGGTTCAGCTATAAAAAATCGGTACCAACCAATAATGCAAATTCCGATATCATTAATTTACTTTACTATAATTCCGAAAAATTGGGTTTGGCAAGTCAGGATGTAATCTTTACCTCGGTCAGAGATATTAATGTTTACAAGCTTTTTTACCTCGGGAGTAATATTAAATCCCAGGATACGATTTTCCTTTATTGTATTGTCGGGCATTTAAAAGCAGGAACCACTACGAATGACCAAAACCAGCGGGGCGAAATGGCTGCACAGGTTATGAATTATTTAGCATCAAAAAACATTACTTCACACTGTTTGCTCATGGGCGACTTTAACCTTCAAAACAGCAGTGAGCCAGCCTGGACGAATTTTACCAGTTCTTCAAATCCTTCTTACAATTTTTCTGATCCAGCTGGTATGGTTGGCAACTGGCATGCTAACCAGTATTACGCCGCAGTGCACACTCAGTCAACACATACTGCTTCAAACGGCTGTGCTGCAGCAGGAGGTGTTGACGATCGTTTTGATTTTATTCTTACAAATCAGGCTCTTGATGAGCCTTCAGCTAAGATTAAATATTTTCCAGGCAGTTTTTCGATTCCCGGCCAGGATGGCTTGCGGTTTAATGGTTCCGTTCTTGATCCTCCAAATAATAGTGCCCCGTTAGCAGTGTTAAATGCACTTTATGAAATGTCGGATCATTTACCGGTAACGATAAAATTGATGGTAGAAACAACCACTGTTTTACCCTGTGGTGAATTGTTTTTTTCGGAATATGTTGAAGGAACAGGAAATAATAAGGCTTTGGAGATATTCAACTCTTCTGAAAATGTTGTAAATCTTTCCGATTATCAGTTAGCCCGTTACCCAAATGGCAATAGTATCCCTGATTTGATTGGGCTTTCAGGATATTTGGCCCCAAAAAAAACGTATGTTGTAGTTTTGGATAAACGTGATCCAAATGGAACAGGAACTGAACTTCCGGTGGATACAGCATTAATGGCCGTTGCTGATACTTTTTTATGCTCTAATTACTCCGTCAATCAAACCATGTATTTTAACGGAAATGATGCCATGAGTTTGCAGAAAACCAATGGTCAGATTGTAGATTTGATTGGAAAAATTGGGGAAAATCCCGGGGTAGGATGGACTGCCGATTCATTGTGCACTGCGGGGCCATTCACCGATAATTGTGGCGCACCGGGTCTGACAATCAATCATACTTTGGTAAGAAAGCACCACGTTCGGTTAGGATTAAATTTTAATCCCGGAAATTTTAATGTTACAATTGGTTGGGACATACTTCCTGTAAATACTTTCGATCATTTGGGATTTCATCAGAGTGATTGTACCATGGAACTTCCGGTTTCCTGGAATTTTATCGAAACCATGATTTCGCACATTATTATAATTCCTTTGTCAGTGCAGCCAAAGTTAAATGGTTTATTATTAAAACCAGGTGATTACATTGGAGCATTTTATTTGGATGGATTTATTGAACGTTGCGCTGGTTTTGCTGCCTGGACAGGAAATTCGAATACGGCCATGGTGGTTTACGGTGATGATTTTTTGAGTGATGAAAAGGATGGATTTTACGAAAATGAAAATCTGATTTTAAAGGTGTATTCGTTTTCTGATTTTCAGGATTATTATGCAGATGCCGATTACAACCGAAATTTCCCTGACAACGATGGCAAATTCTCTTCCTTTGATTTTTCAGAAATTCTTATATTTGAAGCATTTACACTTCAGGAGCAGATAATAAACCTTCCAGCAGGGTGGTCTGGTCTTTCATCCTTTCTTAAACCAAAATGGAAGGAAATTGAAAAATTGCTTGGATCAGATTCCTTAAAGGTCAATTATTTATCTGACGGCATCAGAATTTATTGCCCTCAGTTTAATCACCATTCATTAATTGATTGGGATAGCAACGATGGTTTTATTGTCAAAGTTTCGATGCCTTTTCAATTGAAAGTTCAAGGTATTCCGGATAATTCAAAATCTGTTAATCTTGTTCCAGGCTGGAATTTGGTACCTGTTAAAAATGAACTTCCTGTAAATGTAAATGTGATTTTAAATGCTTTGGGGTCCAACCTTGTTCAAATAAAGGAAGTTGCAGGCACACTGATTTTCTGGCCTGAAAAGGAGATTGCAACATTACAATTTTTATCTCCCGGAAAAGCTTATTTTATCAGGGTTATCGAAAATTGCAACTTAAATTTTGATAATGAAAAATGATTAGAACAAGCCTGCTTTAATCGTAAAAAATTATTGAGCAAACTTAATTGAGCACGATTTTCAGAAATGAAATATTCATCCTTTCTTCTTAAAAAATGGAAGTAATGCGAGTTTTCTTAACTTTGGATTTTATTATAAAAATAATTTGAATGGATAATTTGTTGGAAAAAATCAGGAATACTACTGATTATTTGATGAATGAAGGAATAATAAATCCTGAGATTGGTATCATTTTAGGAACGGGTCTTAGCAAACTTGTTGACGAAATAAGGATTATCAAGTGCATCGACTATGCTGATATTCCTGATTTTCCGGTATCTACTGTCGAATCACACCATGGTAAGTTGATTTTCGGTGAGTTGTCAGGTAAAAAGGTTTTAGCCATGCAAGGGAGGTTTCATTATTATGAGGGTTACACCATGCAGCAAATTACTTTTCCGGTTCGGGTAATGAACTCTCTGGGGGTGAAATATTTAATTGTTTCAAATGCTTGTGGTTCCCTTAACTCTGAATACAAGAAAGGGGAGCTTATGTTATTGACCGATCATATCAATTTGCTGGGCAGCAATCCATTACTTGGTAAAAATTATGATGAACTTGGTCCCCGTTTTCCTGATATGAGTAAGCCATATTCGCCATTTTTAAATCAAAAAATCATCGAAATTGCTACTCGTGAAAAAATCCCGCTCTACCAGGGTGTTTACACAGCCGTACCTGGACCAAATTTAGAATCGCGAGCTGAATACCGCTACCTTCGTTTTATCGGAGCTGACGTTGTTGGCATGTCAACAATTCCTGAGATTTTAGTATCACACCACATGGGACTTCAATCCGCAGCAATTTCTGTAATTACCGATGAATGTGATCCTGATAATCTGGAACCTGTTGATATAAAAACAATACTTAGTGTTGCGGCCATAGCGGAAAAGAAACTTACCAAAATTGTAATCGAGCTGGTAAAAGATATTTAAGCCAGGATAAAAAAGGTGTTTAGGCATTTCTTCCTTTTAATTACTTGATTTAAAATGACTCTGGTTAAAAACGACCAAACCAACCAATTGGCTGGTCAGAAGATGTTCGATTTCATTTCAAAAAATTATGCTTCGGCAAACATCCAATAAAACCATTTTAGCGGTACTGTTAAATTTATTTTGAATCAAAAAGGCTAGTTCGATAAATGATCTGATCCAATCAAGTTGGAAAATAAATTTTTTATTGGATTTTGGATTAACATCACCCAGACAATCCAACTCGCAGAAAACAGTTAATTTTCATGAAGTCTTTCCGCCAACCTGGCGGTTTTTTTTGTAATCAAAGTAAATGAAAACAAATTAAAATTTGGTATGATCAAGCCAATAAATTGAATACAACCGTGACAAAGTTTTCTGGAAGCAGTCAGGGTGTTTGAAAATTCTATTATGTTTACTAAGTATGGTCAAAAACACAAAATAAATTCTGTTTCATTAATAAACACTAATAACCAAGTATTTGTTGTTTAATTAGTTATCGCATCATTACTGCGAAGAGTTTCCAATTATTTATTTAAATCCTTTGGATATTCCTGCCTGAGAATATTTTTATGACAAATATTCCATTTATTTCGCCTTACTAGTAAAGTCACGAATTTACAAAATAGGAGTGACCCCAAATTTAAATTTGACAAGATTTAAATTTGAATAAAGGATTTACCTTCTTTCCATTTACAAGAAATCCAGCATCCGATTAAAATACATCCGTAAAAACACAACTAAGGGTAATAAATAAACAAATGTAACCTACCATCTATTTACAAATGTAACGTGCAATTACAAATGACATATGTAAAATTTACATTAAAAATTATCATTATTTCTGTTAATGAATGAATTATTCGAATAATAACATAAATGATTTTAATAATTAACAGTAAACCAGATTAATTTGTTAATTATCTACATTAATATCAGAAATAAACGACCAATTATTGTAATCAGTTGGACACAACAATAGCTTAATGTTAAAATACTGTAATTCAATTGATTATTTGCTTTATTTAAATAACATTACAACGCGTTGCAAATGTAATGTCAAGTTACAAACGTAAATTACTAAAAGTTAAGAATGTAAATATAAATTGATGTACTTTTGTAAATTATGTCTAAATACAGTTGTAAATATGAATGAAATTCAAGACAGGATTTTTTTGTTGGTAAAGACAAAGAATTTCACAAGTGCTGAGTTTGCTGATGCAATCGGAGTTCAGCCTTCGAATATTTCGCACATTATGTCAGGAAGGAATAAGCCAAGTTTGGATTTGGTGATGAAGGTTTTGAAAAAATTTCCGGAAATCAGGTCTGAATGGTTAATCAACGGCGTGGGTTCGATGACAAAGGATTATAGTTTGGTTAATGAAGAAGACAAGGGAAAGGCTGAAAAAAAACCAATAAACACAATCCAGCAGGCACTTTTGTTTGATCCGGTCAGCGAAAGTACAAGTTCAAAAATGCAAATTGAAGAAGAAAAAGTTATAATTGAGGTTGCAGAGAAGGCCGAAACCGAAAAAGAAATTTCAGAAAATCCGCTTTTTACAGAAAAATTACCTGAAAATCATCATCAGGAACGAAAAAAAATAGATCCTCATAGAAATACTTTTAAGAAAATAGAAAAAATCGTAGTATTTTATGAGGATCGCACTTTCAGAGAATACTCCCCGGAAGATTAAAAACATTCGAGTTTTGAGAAGAAGAAATCTGCTTCAATTTGGGCATTTTCATCACTATCAGAGCCATGAACCGCATTTGCTTCAAGAGATGAACCATAAAGCTTCCTGATGGTTCCTGGTTCAGCATTGGCAGGATTGGTAGCGCCAATCAATTTTCTGTATTCTTCAACTGCATTTTCTTTTTCCAGAATCGCAGCAACAATAGGTCCCGATGTCATCGATTTGACGAGGTCATTATAAAAAGGTCTCTCTTTGTGTACTTCATAAAACCGCATCGCCTGATTTTGAGTCAACCACATTAATTTCATAGCAACAATTCTAAAACCATTTTCATTGATTTTAGAAAGAATTGGTCCGATAAACCCTTGTTGAACTGCAAGTGGTTTTATCATCGTTAAAGTTATTTTCCCGCTCATTATTTAATAATTTTAGTGTGAGAGGCAAAAGTAGAAATATAATAAATCGGTCAAAGCTTTTAACTTTTTTTAGATTAAATTTGCCGCTCAATTTTTAGAATTAATAACTAATTAATAATCAATATAATAAATGTCATTTACGATAGATTTTACTGTATTCCATGAAGTATTAAGTACAAATCCAAACATCATCATTACAACACATCATAACCCGGATGGTGACGCGATTGGCTCTTCACTTGCGCTGTACCATGTATTAAAAGGTGCTGGTTACCAGGTGTCTGTAATCATACCAAACAGATTTCCTGATTTTTTAAATTGGATGTCCGAGAGTGAAAAAATGCTCATTTTTGAGGATGATAAAAATAGTAATGTAAAACAATTAATTGAAGCCGCTGATTTGATTTTTTGCCTTGATTATAATGCGCTTAACCGGATTGATAAAATGGAGGAACCGGTAAGATTTGCCAAAGGTTTTAAGGTATTAATCGATCATCATCCAAATCCAAAAGAAAACGAATTTCAATTGATTTTTTCGACAACTTCAGCATCTTCAACGGCTGAACTGGTTTACAGATTTGCTGAACAAATCGGGTTGAAACACCTGATTAATAAGGATGCTGCTGAATGTTTATATACCGGTATTATCACCGACACAGGTTCGTTTAGTTACGCATGTAATGCAGCAACGACATACCAAATTATGGTCGAATTAATCGAAAAAGGAATTGATGCAGAAAATCTTCACAGGCTCATTTACGACAATTTTTCGGAGAGCAGGTTAAGACTCCTGGGACACGCACTTAGCCGAAATATGCTCCTTATTCCTGAATATCACACCGCAATTATTGCTTTGTCGAAGCAGGATTTGACAGATTTTAAATACAAAACCGGCGATAGTGAAGGAATTGTAAATTATCCTTTAACAATCAAAGAGATTAATATGGCGATATTATTGACAGAAAGGGAAAATCTAATCAGAATTTCTTTCCGGTCGAAAGGAAAATTTG
Source organism: uncultured Bacteroidota bacterium (assembly GCA_903944895.1). Taxonomy (GTDB): domain Bacteria; phylum Bacteroidota; class Bacteroidia; order Bacteroidales; family 4484-276; genus CAJATL01. The sequence goes on along the minus strand of CAJATL010000199.1, from coordinate 1,050 downwards.
CCGTAAATCAAATTGCCTCCAAATATTTTGAGGGTGGGGGACATCTAAATGCCGCTGGCGCTAATTCTTATCTTTCGATGGAAGAAACCATCAATAAAATCAAAACTATACTTGCCGAATTTAATGATCAGCTTGATTATGTTATTACGAAATGATCCAACAAAGATTTTTCCCGGCCATTATTAAAATAGTCCTGGTGCATGCCTGGAGGATGGGTTTTGGCAATCATTTTTCGAAATAATTGTTTTCGCCAAAATTCTATCTTTGCTGTTCACTAAATGCAAAAGAAAATGAATCACAAAGCAGAAGTAAACTGGACCTCGGACATGGCCTTTGAGGTTGAGGTAAATAATCATAAATTTATGATTGACGCTGACGAAAGCGTTGGTGGACATGACCTTGGGCCACGGCCAAAAATATTAACATTAGCAGCATTAGGCGGATGCACAGGAATGGATGTAATTTCGATCCTTAAAAAAATGCGGGTTGAACCTGAGTATTTTAATGTTTCGGTCGATGGTGAATTGACTGATGAACATCCAAAATACTATAGCAAAATCCATTTAACCTACACTTTTAAAGGTGAAGGACTGGCTTTGGATAAACTCGATAAAGCTATTGCTCTTTCTCAGGAGCGATATTGTGGAGTAACGGCCATGTTAAATAAAGTTGCCGAAATTACCTACGAAATCATCATTCTTTAGTAGAGTTTTAAAATTATGGGAACAAGCCTGATCTTCAATTTTCAGGCTTGTTTGGTTTTATTACCTCCAATAATTCGCTTAGAATCATTGAAGTAGCACCCCAGATGATCCGTTCGTTTATAAAATAACATGGAACTTTTGTCCTAAAGTTTCGGATATTGATTTCTTTGTGTTGAAATGACGATTCGTTTAATAATTCATCCAAATCGATAAAAAGTATTTCGCTAACTTCAGCAGGATCAGCACAAAAATCAGGTTTAAAATCGGTGTAACCAACAAAAGGTTCAACTAAATAATTGCTTGGTGGAATGTAAAGCTGGCTAAGTTTGCCGATAATTTTTATTTT
>CAJATL010000198.1 GCA_903944895.1 uncultured Bacteroidota bacterium | reverse complement strand
CGCTGAATGCCCAGCAGAAGTATGCAGTTATTATTGGCGGCAAAGTAACCCTCAACAGCACCTACAAATATCAACACTACTACACCAATAAACACATATTTGTGTTGGGCAAAAACAGGTTCATTTAATGGTTCCGCTCTGGTAATTAATGCCCCAAACCCCGACCGCGAGCGGATAACAAAAGCAGAATACAGGGGTAAAACAATTACATGATTAAAAACATCATTTGTTACGAATTGAAAATATCATTTACAATACAAATTTTTCTTTAATTTGATACAGAAATTTAAAAAATTCAATTATGAAACCATCTTTTATAACTTTTTGTTTAAGTTTTCAAATACTATTATTGATTTTTGCAAATCAGGTGTCTTTTTCTCAGACACCAGTATTTGATTCAACAATTATTATTAATCAAAGTTTTACAACTCATGCTGAGATTTATCCATTCAATGGAACCCAAATGTACGGAACAGGTATTGGTGGGACCGTTACATTTTATAGTGATACCTCAATTGTAAAAATTATTTTGAGAGATTCATTAAGTACTGATTATCTAATTTATGAAACAAATACCTATTTGAATGAAGGAACAAGTTTTTCTTTTTCTGAGGAGTGTGAAGAAACGTGCTTTCTAAATGGTTTTACTCCAACCTCAATTGAATTGCAAATTGTGGGATCGTCACTATTTATTAATAATTTCAAGTATTGTAGCACAAATATTGTTGATGCTACCACCTTGCAAAATCAAGCTAGGGAAGCAAAGATCGATGACAAAATTGACAGGATTAATGACTTTATTGTTAACGAAGGGTTGATATGGGTTGCTGGAGAAACAAGTTTTTTAAATATGTTTTACAACGAAAAAAAGGACTTGTATAAAAGTAGTATTTGGAATCCTGCAATTGAGTATTATGTTTCAGGATTTTTTGGATTAAAATCACCGGCAAACGGCGCAAATATTACAGTAAACTATGACTATGTAGATAATTTTGAATGGAGGAACAGGCATGGGGCCAATGACCCTAGTTCTTTTTATTTTGATGGAAGTGATGATGGTAGCGGGTGGATAACAAAAGCTGCATGCCAGAGTGGATGCTGGACGAATAATATCCTTGACTGCTCCTTACATGAGTGGCAATGCTCGGGTGCAAATAGTGAGTGGAGATCTGTAGGTACCTGTTGGGCGTTTGGACCGACTTCTCATATTGAAGCATTGGTTAACTTGTATCTTAATCAACATTTGGATGTTGATTTGGCAGAACAGGAAATAGTTTCATGTTCATATTCAAGCCCACATCCTTCTCCTGGTTCATCAAATAATGCATTTAACTACTTTAGAACTACTGGCGTAGTAAATGAAGAATGTTTTCTTTATACAGCACAAGCTACACCTTGTGAGGATGTATGTGAATTCCCAATTGAACGAATAAAAATAAGCAGTCACAACATTTTAAATCCAACCCAACAACAGTTAAGGGAAGCAGTAATGCAGAATGGGCCTGTATGCGCAGCATGGATGAATTGCATGTGGGGAACATGGTCACATTCGATGCAATTGGTCGGGTGGGATGTAATCGAATGGGGTGATGAAGATATTCTTGGGGTACCTCCTGATCCTATTACGTTTGCTGACTATATTGGATGCACCTATTGGATTTATAAACAAAATTATGGAGATCGCGATGATATGCACGGATTTGTGTATATGATACACGAAAATGATGACACTCCTACCATTTACATAGTTCCGACAAATACAACAAATTTTGTTTCAAGTGTTGTAAATACATTTGACGAAACTGATATTGCGTGTTTGGATAATGACGAGGATGGATATTATAATTGGGGAATAGGCCCTAAACCACCTCAATGTCCACCATGCCCAAGTGAGCCGGATGGTGATGATAACAATTCTGGTATAGGCCCTCTTGATGAAAACGGCTTTTGTACAATTATTGACACTTATAATTCAAGTTTTGAAAAAACAATGAACTATTGGAAACAATCTGATAATGATGATTGTGATTGGATAAAATATCATGATGCAACTGCAAGTTACCCTATTTCTGGCCCAAATGGCACACCTGATGACAGCGATTTTTATATTTACATGAATGCATCAAAATGTTATTTAAATGCAGGTGCTTATATAGAGAGTCCGCCAATTAGTTTATCCGATGAATGCGCTATTGAGATGACTTTTGCATATCATAAAAACACAAATACCTGGGGAAATGATGAAACAGACGATAGTAAATTATCGCTCGACATAAGTTATGATGGAGGTCAAACCTGGGATGAAGATTATTGGTATGTTATGCGTGATCAAGGTAATGAATGGCATTACGTAACCATTGACCTTCCTTCAGAGGTTAATAAGGTTAGATTTTATGCATATGTTGGTTGGGTGAACTTCTATAATGACATAGCGATAGATGATATCACGATTGGCCCGGCTTCAACAAATGATCTAATTATCACCGGAAATGAAACCTGGGCATACCCAAATTATCAAATATGTCAAAATATGATCATTGAGCCTAATGCTACACTCACTTTAGAAAATAGTGTAAATGTATTTATGAATGAAAGTGCAAAAATAATAGTTAAGCCTGGTGGACAACTAATAGTTGATGGAGCTACCATAACATCCACAAGCGATCAATTGTGGCAAGGAATCGAAGTATGGGGCAATCCGTCGCTTTCACAAATACCTGCCAACCAGGGCTGGCTCGTAATTACAAACGGTGGAACCATCGAAAATGCTGAGGTGGCGGTGCGCGCTGGCTCCGCAGACTATACGGGTAAAGGTGGTGGGATTGTCTCGGCCGAAAATGCTGTTTTCTTGAACAATACCGTATCGGCAATGTTCGATCCCTACACTGCATATACCAATACCAGTGCCTTTGGTAGTTGCACCTTTAATTACACGAAAACAATCACCAGTGGATTCAAATTCTATTTTGCCAAGTTGGACAATGTGATTTCGATTCAGTTTACTAACTGTAATTTCACAAACAATTCCGACCAGGACTATGTCGGTGCAGGGATAAAAAGCACCAACTCCACTTTCAGCGTCGAGGGACAGTGTACTGAATACTCGGGTACAGAATGCATTGAATGGGACAAGGGTTTGTTTGAAAACCTGGAATACGGGGTTTATGCTACCGCCAGCACAACCACCCGATTTGCCGATATCCGCCATACAGACTTTACGGATAACTTTCATGGCATTTACCTTGGGGGAATGACTCTTCCACGCGTAACTTCAAACGAATTTCATTTAGACCGTACAGCAGCTCAGGGAGGTTACGGATTGTACTTAGATGGTTCGACACAATACTGGGTCGAAGACAACAGCTTTAATGGCAACAACTCAGATTTACCAACCGGTATTGGTATTTATGTAAATGCATCGGGCAGCCTGGCCAACGAAATCTACCTGAACAGTTTCGATTACATCGAATATGCAGTTACGGTTTTGGGTTATAACCGTAACAGCAGGACAACTACTACCGGCCTCCAGATCCGCTGTAATTATTACGACAACACCCTCTACGACGAAACCATCGTACACGAAGGGCCGTTCCTTCCAGGTTCCGATGGTATCGCCTCTATCCAGGGCAACAATTCACTTATTCCCGTTCCCACCGACATGGCAGGCAACCTGTTCTACTACAACACCACCGTTTCGGGCGACTTTGATGACCTGAACAACCAATCCAATCACTTTTATTATTACTATTCCAATAATGCGGGAAGTTATCATGTTGAGCCACTGGATTACACTACTGGCACAGTTACAAAACAACCAAAAACCACGACTTCTTGGACTTATGAAAATGGCTGTCCTTCCAACCTGACACCCGGCGGAGGTGGCGGCACCGAAGAATCTCGTGCAGCCATGAATGAAGCCCTGTCGGATATCGAAAGTACCGAAACTGTGTTGTTGGCTTTGGTGGATGGGGGTGATACCGAATCACTCAAAACCGAAGTGGAAACCAGTACTCCGCCCGAGACTGCAGAGATTTACAACGAATTAATGACCGGGTCGCCCTATCTATCGGAAACCGTTGTTGGAACCGCCATTGATAAGGAGGAGGTGTTGCCCAACAGCATGGTACGCGATGTTATGGTTGCAAACCCGCATACTTCCACATCACTTCAGTTGTTGGATAAATTAGACGACCGCACCAACCCTATGCCGGCCTGGATGAAGGCTCAGATTCTGGCTGGCCGGAGCATCCAGTCACTGAAAACCGAACTAGAAGGTCAGTTGGCAGGCTATCAGATGGCCAAATGCAGGGCGATGAACAGCCTTGCCCGCCACTTTGGCCAACAGCCTGAAAATCCGGCAATAACCGACAGCCTGATCGCATTGTACCAGTCCGACAATACGATCAGCAGCCGGTATATGCAGGCATGGTTGTATCTGAACAGCGGCCAATACCAGCAAGGACAGAATGTAATGGCTTCAATCCCTGCTAATTTCACCCTTGCAGAAGATGAATTGGCTGAATACCAGAACATACAATGGCTTTACGTTATGCTGAAAGGACTGTTGGAATCAGGTAATGGTTTGGACGACTTGAGCGAGGCGCAAATCGCGCAACTTCATGCAATTGTTGCCGACGAAACCGATTTTGCTTCCGTTTATGCACGAAACATGCTTTTAGCAATTGATGAACTGGAATATCAGGAGCCGATAATCCTGCCCAACAGTATGAAAAGCGCCGAAGTTGAAGAAGCATACCATGAAGTGCTCAATTCGCAGGCGCCAACCTTTTTAGAGGTTTATCCCAATCCATCCAAAGATTTTATAATTTTGGGCTATCAATTTGATAAGGAGACCAAAGGTATGATCGAGATCAGGGACATATCCGGCAAACCGGTTCAAAGTATTCCGTTCAACGGAATCCAGGACCAGGTAACCGTAACAACCCGTGGATGGATCGCTGGTGTTTACGTTATTAGTCTTGTAGTAAACGATAAGGTGATCGAAACAGTTAAATTTACATTGTTGAAATAATCATGTTACCAAAAGTCTCCCGGTGTAAACCGGGAGACTTTTATTTCAATTAGTATTAAATATGAAAAAAATAATATTTTTTTTTGGCATCCTCTTCACAATCAATTGCACTTTTGCCCAGAAGTGGCAGAATATTATTGGGTATCCGGGAAGGCTGGATGAATCGGATAACCTGATAGAACACTACGATCATGGTTTCCTGATTACGGGTAATTTTTGTTATGACTATGATAACGTGCATGGTTGGTTAGTAAAAACTGATATCAACGGACAGGTATTATGGGACAAGGTGATCACCGTGCTTCCTGATGCAGCAATAATCTCGAAAACGCTTTTCGATCCGATGGGAAACATCTATGTGTTTGGTTGGTTGTTTCAGGATCAGCCACACGAATTTCCTTTTGTTATAAAGCTAAACGCTTGTGGTGAATTGCAATGGTGCAGGCTGCTGGCCATTGAAGGTTATGATTATGGATTTTTTAATGATGCCATATTTCTTGACAATGGCGATATATTGGGTTTAGCAATTATGCCGGAAGATGACGCTTCAAACAACAACAGAATAATTTTGTTCCGGATTTCACCTGAAGGAGACATAATATGGAAAAAAGGATATGCCACCCACGAAAATCATCCCTACTATGGGGATCCTTATGGAAAAAGTATTTACCATTTTGGAAATATTTATATGATTGTCGGCAACGTTTATTCACCCTACCCCAATAGCCCCAATCCCTACCATGTTTATCAACGCCCGATGTTCATTGGCATTAATAAAGACTTTGAGGAAGACTGGATTGTTGAATTTGGAATAAATGATTCTCTCTTAGGTAGGGCCGAAACAGTTGTTCCAATTAACGATTCCCTTTTTATGGGAGTGGGCAGATACAGGTTTATTAATGAAAATGGAGATTTGGACCAAAGCGCCTGGCTGATGTTTTTTAATAACAAAGGTGAAGAAGCTGGAAATAAAATCCTTGCGGACGAACAATTCGGCCCTGAAGTTTTGGAATCGGATCTCTACGAGGTAGAGCATATTGAAGGTGACAAATACTTGTTATCAGCAGGCTATTTTAACAGTGAGATTGATGATTTTAATAAAGGTGATTTAGTGGCAGATACAGCCGGCAATGTTTACAATTATACAATAAGGGAAAACACATCAGGTGGCGGCAATATTTACCTTACAAAAACCTTTGATAAAAAATACATATTAGCTGCAAACTACCAACCTCCCAACCAAACCACCTCCGATATTTACCTTTACAAAATCAACGAAAACTTAGAACAGGATACACTTTACCCGGGCAATTATACCTACGACAGCCTGTGCGGTCACTCCATCGAATCTGGCGTAATTGATCTGGCCGGTTGCGATGTAATAACCAGCATCGGCGAAATACCTACATTGGAGGATTATAACCAAAAGCTACAAACCATCCCTGTAACGGCCAGCCCCAACCCCACTAACACAGGAGAAATCCTTTTGGAATTCGAAAATACCAGCTTGTTTGATAACCTGGAACTTAAAGTATTCGATGTCTTTGGCAAACAGGTGCACACCGGGAAAATCCTGCCCCACCAGGGAGCTGTACGCTTGAATGTGAGTAGCTGGGCGAGAGGGGTGTATGTGGCGGTAGTTTTTAGCAACGGGCAGATAAAAGGAAGGTGTAAAGTTTTGGTGGAGTAAAATGAAATTAACATTCGAGCAACGAATACGTAACATCAACAAAACGACAAACAGAAAATTCAATAACTTTCAAAATTCGATTAACTAAAAAAAATTATGAAAAAACTTTATTTATTAACAGCATTGGTTTTCATAACAGGATTAGCTAAAAGCCAAAACCTGATTGAAACAGACAGGACGTGGAGTGTGGTTGAATGTGTCGGTTCTTGCATAACCAACATTTATAAATTTGATGGCGACACAATTATAAATAGCACAACCTATCAAAAATTGTGGCATACAACCGATTCAACATTAACTTACTGGTATTATTACGGTGCTTTTAGAGAAGAAGCAAATGGGAAAGTGTATCAAAATGGGGCTCAGGGTGATGAGTTACTTTACGACTTTGGTTTGGTGGTGAATGAGGAGTTTAATACAGAAATAACTGGATGTGAGATTAGTGAAATTGTCACCTTAGTTGACACCGTTACTTTATTGAACGGTGAACAACGAAAAAGGATAAACTTTTCCTACATATTGGAGCCATGGATAGAGGGAATCGGAAGCTTAACAGGCCTCATAAATGTTGGGTCAGAAAACTGTGCTTTTGATGTTCATTACATTCTTAACTGCTTTACGGATCAAGGTATTTTAAAATATAAAAATTCAGAATTCGATGGCTGTTATGTAATTACGACCGGGATTCAGGAAAATACTTCCGGTACCTGGAAGCTGTCACCCAATCCATTTACAGATAATGCCGAATTTACATTCCCCTACCATAATAACTACCATTACGAATTACAAATTATTGATTTGTATGGAAGAATAATTGAATCAATCATAGATATCAATTCAGGCGAGATAATGATTCAGGATCAAAACCTGAACAGCGGAATTTACCTGTTCAGGTTGATGGAAAACGACCAGTTAAGATTTGCCGGAAAAATGATTAAACGCTAAACCATTTACTGATAATCATTCAATTTTGTAAAAGTTTGATTACGACCAACCAGAATTCGATACTAAGTTGCCTGGAGATTCATTGAATATTCAATATTGAGCGAAATCCCAATCCATAAAAAGATAAAAGTTCTTTTTAATCTAATCAGTGTACTTTTGGGGCTGTAACAATCGAAATTTTTTATGTTCAACAATAAATACAGCGACCAGGAATACATTGTCGGAATTCGCTCAAAGGAGCGGATAGTAATAAATTCATTTTGTAGTGAAAACTTAGAGGCGATAACAAATTATGTAGTCAAAAAAGGCGGAACCACTACTGATGCTGATGATATAATGCAGGAGGGTATGTTAATTCTTTTTGTAAATGTTAGGAAGGAAGACTTTTCATTATCATGCAAATTGAGAACTTACTTTTTTGCAATCTGCAAAAATACATGGTTAAGTCTTTATAAAAGCAGGAAAAATGAAAAAACTTTGTACGAAAGAATGCTTTCTTTACTGGCGGAGGAGGAACCCGAAATTGACACATCAATTGAAGAACGTCGTCTTAATTTATATCTCACATGTTTCGTGCTTTTATCACCCGAATGTCAACAGATCATTAAGTTGAGGTTGCAAAAGATTCCTTACGATGAAATTTCTGACCAACTTAAAATTGTTTCCATCGGAGCTGTTCGAAACCGAAAATACATTTGTGAGGAAAAATTAAATAATTTGATGAAAAACCATAAAGATTATAAAAATTTGAGCAATGAAGAATAATAGTTACGAAAAAATTTATGATTATCTGAATGAAAACATGGATGAGCAGGAAGCTATCCGTTTTGAGCAGGAATTAAAAGATGACCTTGCTCTCGCCGAAGACTTCAGAATAATGAAAGGAATTAAAGAAATGCTTAATAAACCTGATCATCTCGAATTTCTTGATTTGGTGGTACAAGCAAGACAAAACTTTTATCAGGAACGGCAAATTAAATCACTGGCCAGAAAAGCACGAATGATCAAACTGAAGTATGCAGGTATGGCAGCCGCAGCAGTGATTTTGCTGGCGCTTGTTTTTTACGTTTTAACAAGCAAACGCGAACTTCCGGGGAATCAGGTATTGTATGCACAATACTACGAGCCTTACAACCACATCATCGAGTTCAGGTCCAATAATGATACCATGTCAAAATTGGATAAAGCCATGCAGTTTTAT
>CAJATL010000197.1 GCA_903944895.1 uncultured Bacteroidota bacterium | reverse complement strand
GGGTAAAAGGAACGGTAAAATAATTTCCTGAAGGCAGTTTATGGGTAGATACCCATATTTTTGAATGAATTGTTTCGGGCATGGCAATGACTTTTTAGAACGAACACTTTGGATAATCACAGTATTTAATGACAAATGTATCGAATAGTTAACATTTTCAGCCGAAAAAGTTGGCAAAGGCATGATTTTGACTTTTTAATACTTTGCTTTCAATTTTCACAAAGCTACAGGTAAACCTTTAGTATTGAAAACCAACCATATTAAAGCCAAAAAAATGCTCAAAGTTTTTAAAAAACATGAACGGATACTAAAATTACCCGGTCATTGTAGGAAGGATTGGCTATCTGTGGTTTGGTTGCAACGGAGTTTTTTCATCATCACTTCTGCTTTTTGATAACATTTTCCAAAACCCCAATATTTTCGTTACTTTTGAACCGTGGTTTAAAAGGACGTCGAATATGTTACTTTTACGATGGACATAAGCTACAAAAAGACTGACATCATGAAAAAGGAATCATTTGAATTTAGGTTTATTTTACTGCTCCTCTTTATTCTATTCTTTTGCTCGGAACTAAAATCACAGACCTTTCCATCTCAATCATTAATCCAAATTAAGAGAATTATTACGTTTCCCATTAGTTGTCCAGCACCGCAATATATTATTGAAATAAGAAATGATCGGAGTATCAGTTTTTACAACAATCTCCCGATAGAGGTTTTTCTTAACCATCCTGCAGGATTGGATAAATGGGGCGTTGATTCCACTATTATTCAATTAGATAGTGTTGACTTCAAATTATTGGAAGAAGTCATCAATGAAATAAATTTGGAAACCATTAATAAAATAGAAAAGCCTGAATCAAAGACTGGAATCGAATGTTGGATTAGTGGTGGGAATACTGTTGACTTTATTATCGAGTTTACAAATCAGAGAGTTGAATTTGGGATTGGATCCAATAATGAGAATTATATTTCAGAATCAGCTAGAATAATTAGAAATTTAGTTGAAGAATTAGAGGAAAAATATAAACCAAAAAAATAAACAGCTTGTGCAACGAATAAGACTTAAACTCAGCCTCCTGATATAAAGATTCCAGCTTGACAGAAGCCCAGTTGGTTGAAATTTTGGTTTTTGTCTCACACAATCCCAAAAGCCAATTAACAAATGAACCTGTTTTCAAAACGGAGTAATTTCTCAACATACAATCCAGCATACATTTTGAATGGAATATGAACGAATTAAACAGATCATCAGATAGTTAAGGAAAATTTTACATAAAAAACAATGGAAAAACCGAAATTACAACGATTGGAGTCTTTGGATTTGCTCCGGGGTTTCGACCTTTTTTTTCTTGTCGGGATCGAAGCAATCATTCACGCATTGCACGGTGCAATCAAAACTCCGTGGTACGACAAGCTGATGTGGAACTTCGATCATGTTGAATGGCAGGGATTTTCGCCCTGGGATTTAATCATGCCGCTTTTTATGTTTATGGCGGGTGTGGCCATGCCTTTCGCGCTTTCAAAATATCTGGGTTCTAATAAGTCGTCACTGTACAAACGAATTATCAAACGCGTTGTTTTATTGTGGATTTTCGGAATGATGAGCCAGGGAAATCTGCTTGGGCTGGATCCCGACAGGATTTTCCTTTTTACAAACACATTACAGGCAATTGCGGTGGGATACCTCTTTTCGGCCATACTTTTTTTGAATACCAGCATCAAAACACAAATTGGTGTAGCTGTTTCGCTGCTCCTGGTTTACTGGGGAGCAATGGAGTTTATTACATTTAATGGCTTCGGCGGGGGCAATTATTCTCCTGACCATAACCTGGCAGAAGGCGTTGACCGGATGGTTTTTGGGCGTTTCAGGGATGCGTCACAGGTTATTGATGGTGTGGTTGTATTTCCCGACTGGTACAGGTACACATGGATTCTGAGCAGTCTGAATTTTGTAGTTACGGTGCTTTCCGGTGTATTTGCAGGCCACATTTTAAAAAATAACAGTTTTAGTCAAAAAAAGAAAACGCTGTTGCTTTTCGGCATCGGTGCAGCCCTGGTTTTGACAGGTTGGATCTGGGATTTACAAATGCCGGTTGTGAAAAAAATCTGGACCAGTTCGATGGTTTTGGTTAGCAGCGGCTATTGCTTCGTGTTGATGGGAATTTTTTACTACTGGATTGACTATAAAGGCCACGGCAAAAATATAAAATGGCTTAAAGTTTACGGCATGAACTCCATTGTTGCCTACATGCTTGCCATGGTGGTGCAGTTCGGCAGTGTGAGCAATTCGTTGTTGCATGGTTTTGAACAATACCTTGGAGCATATTTTCCTGCACTTATTGCAGCGTCCAATGCAGCGATTATTTTTTTCATTTTATGGCGGTTGTACAAATCGAATTTCTTTTTAAGGGTTTGAGAAAAATGCAGATTTGGAAAAAACCGGATTTAAAAGTACCAAAATTCAAATGAAGTTCAGATGAAGCCCAAAATGAACGCTACACAATAATCCGTGAGTCGTATTTGGTAAATTTGATTTTTTACTGTTTTCCTTCTGGCTTCAATAATTCAGCACCTGCCCTGCCGGGGTATCCTGTTGGAATTAAGGTTGTAAAGTCAATTTTCTTCGAAATCTTATCTGCGCAAGCACCATTCCCAAAAGCATCAGCAGGCAGCCGGCCATTCCTCTTGTCGAGAGTTGTTCGCTTAATATCAGCCATCCTCCCAAAACTGCAAAAACCGATTCGAGGCTCAAAATAATGGAGGCTGCCGAGGCATGGGCATGTTTTTGCCCTACTATCTGAAGCGTGTATGCCACGCCTACCGAAAAAACTCCGCCATAAATAATGGGAATAGCTGCTTTTAAAATATCTTCCAAAATAATGGTTTCGATAAAAATGGCTGTAAGCAGGCTTAACAGGGAACAAACTGCAAACTGTACTACCGAAAGCCTGATGGCACTCATCCGTGGCGAGAATTTGCTGATGAGCAGAATATGAGCAGCAAAAAACAATGCCGAAATCAAAACCAGCAAATCGCCATTTTCGATACTTAAATTTTCTTTAATGCTCAGCAAATACAATCCAAAAGCCGCAATTACAGCTCCAATCCAGATATTTAAGGTAGTTTTTTTTCTGATAAAAAAACCAATGGCAGGAACAAGGATCACGTACAATCCTGTGATGAAACCGGCTTTTCCGGCAGAAGTATAAACCATTCCCACTTGTTGAAATGTGGCTGCCAGAAAAAGCACGAAGCCCAATAAAAATCCGTTGATCAGCAAATCACTGCTCCAGGAATTTTTTGCGTCGTCAGGCGATTTTTTTTTATTTCCTTTGAGTAAAAGCAGCGGTAAAATCGAAAGGCCCCCAAGCGCAAACCTGATTCCATTAAACGTGAACGGCCCCACAAACTCCATCCCGGCTCTTTGCGCGACAAACGCAAAACCCCAGATAGCCGCCGTAAGCATCAGGAGAAGATCGGATTTGTATGATTGATTTTGCAATTTTTATGTTTTATAAAAGTCACCAGTTGCCAGTTGGCAGTCGCCAGTCGGCAGTTAGCAGTCGGCAGTCGGCAGTTTCACACACTGCCTGCTGGCGACTGCCTACTTTTCTTCACTGCTTACTGCCGACTGCCTACTTCTTTAAATCCCCTGTTTATTATTGGTGTATTTCGTGATGAGCCTGATGCGTAAAGCCTGGAACATTTTGAGTACTTTTTCCTGCCGTTCGATGGTAAGTTTTGTGAGGTATTCTTTCCCTTTCTCAGGATTTTTTTTGGCAAGTTCGATGTAAGTTTTGTCAACGGTTTCCTGTTCATCAAAAAAACTCTTTTCGAGTGGGTCGCGCATTTCGCGGAGGTCTTTTACAGCTTCCTGCCATTTAAGGTACAGCAGGTTGTCCACAAAGTCCACAGCCCAGCGCATCGAGTTTTCGTCAAAAACTTCCTTGTCGTAACGTTTGTAGCATTCGGCAACATCGGTAATTCCCGGATACATCGGCACATAAGCGCTGGTGTAGGCGTTATCTACAAAAAACCAGTAAACACCGCCGACTTCGCGGGGCAGCCAGCCTCTCAGATGAGCAATCATGCCGTATTCGCCACGGGCGCGTGCAACTTCACGGCGGTTGTTGATTTTTAAAAGTTTTCGCATTTCGCGGGTTGGGAAGGGCGTTGTATGAACGCTTTTTATCATTTTCCCGTCATCGCCCGGATAATACCAGCCTGGGGAGTATTCCTTATCATAAATCGTCCCGGTAAAAGTTGAACGTTGGAAAGCCATCACATCCTGAACCGACATTTTTTTATCCGGTTTTACCGAAAACGGGTAAATCGAAATCGGTTCGACAAATTGGGTGTATTGGTCGGTGCCGGCAAAAGGGTCTTTTGCCATACGATCGGGCCATTTTGTAAAAGTAGGAGCCACCTGCGAATAGAAAAGCCAGAAACGGCTTGTGGCCCATTCGCGCGGGATAGGTGCGTAAATGTCCTGCCAGATAAAGGGTTTGCCGCTTTTCGGGTCGTACCAGCCACGTTCGATGGCTTCTGACATATAGTTTGGAGAAGCTGCAAAGTTGGCGGTGTCGGCAAGGTTAATTTCCTTGATGATGCTCCAGTTTGGGATAATTAAAACTTCGTCGTCGGGAACGCGCTGTGCAGCCCAGATGCAGCCGGGCTTTCCTGATTCCGGCGTCCAGTTATTTCCGATACTGAAAACTTCCAGAACCCAGGCTTCGTTGGGGTCGGCAATCACCAGGTCTTCGGATTCGCCTACACAGGAAGGCCTGAAACCATAAGTTTCGAGCAGATATGTGATGAGTTTCAGAGCTTCACGGGCAGTTTTGCAACGTTGCAACGCAAAAGCCTGTGTCTGTTCGATGGTCATAATTTGTTTGCATGATGAAAGGTCAACCTGCAATTCCTCACGCTGGCTTGTGGTGCTTTCGCCAATGGCCAGCATGTATTCGTTCATTTGTGGGTAAGCACTTTGAAAATACGAATAGGTTTCACGTACTTGTGGGATGAAACCTATGATTTCACCATAATCACCCAATGGCCTGACCGATTCAACCATTCCCCAATAAACAGGAGCCATTGCTCCTTCAGGGAATTTTTGCCCCGGCACAACATGAACTCTGCAATCCGGGCCGGCATCGGTGTGCGAAACAATCACAGAGCCATCGGTGGTGGCGTTTTTGCCGGCAACAATTACTGTGCAGGCCAGCGAATTTTGCCAGGAAAACAAACCTGACAGGATGAAGAGAAAAGTGAGAAGTTTTTTCATATTTTGAAGTTTGATTTTTGATGTTAGTATTTTAAAAAATTGCTGTTTACCTTGAAATCGCTGAGATTTCGGATTGTTGAAAATGGCCCTTGAGCTATTTTTTCTTTCCTTTTGTTAATGCTTTTGTTTTCTCTGGTTCCGGCAAATAGTTTTCCGAAGTAATCACTTTTTCGCCGCTTTCTTTCTCTAATTCTTTTAACGCATTTCCGGCAATTCTACCGCCGATTTGCGCTGCATCTTTATTCTCCATAAAGCCTTTGGCGTTTTTAGCCCTGGTAACTTTTGTGGTGGATGCTTCTCCCAACATCGAAAAAATTAATTCGAGGTCGGTCATGTGGTCGCGCAGGTTTTGACTTTTTAAGCTTTTCAGATTTTTGTATTCCGAAGGAGTCATTCCAAAGGTAGCTTTCGAGATTTCTGCGGTCAGGATGGCGTATTCGATTTGTTCTTTTACGCCTCTGTTTTTCCATTCTTCGGTAAGCTCCTCACGGATTGCAATGCTGCGCATCCGTTTTTCGATCCAATCGTCGGGATAGCCTTTGAGTTTGTAAAGTTCCCGTGTGCGCTGAGTTGCCAGTTCCGGGTTTTCGATTTCATCCAATCTGTCCGAACCAACCTGAGCCAGCCAAAGTTTAAAAGGTTCAGCTTTAGGCGAAGGAATGGATTGGATAATCCGGAGAAGGCCTTTTGCGTTTGCACAATTTAATTTTTGCTTGCCTCCAGCGGTATCCATCAAAAGGGGGGTGACAATTTGTCCCCATCCTTCAGATAGCTGAACATCTCGCTTCCGCATTTTTTTTATATAATCAGAAGGATTTGTGGTATCTGTTAATACTTGAACTACATCTGTAATAACGAAATACCATTTTTGGTCCGATTCGCTCCACTGTGAGCGTATCTGCTTACTTTCAAAAAGCTTAATATTGCTCATAATATTTTTATTTCTAATGGATTAAGATTTTTTTTATAGAAAGGCAAAATTAATCATACAGAGGGTTCAAAAGTAACAGAAATATCCGGAGTTTTGCGATTGAAAAGAGCAGTTGTTGATTTTTTTTGATGAAGTAAACCGGTAGAAATTAAAGAAGTTTCCTGTTTGGCGAGAGTGATCAAAATGGGAAAGCAAAAACAGTTTTAACTATGATCCTGATTTTAAAGCCCAGGTAAAAATTATTTGATTATTTCGGGATTTTGTGAGCTTCCAAAAAGGTATACCAGGTAAGCCTTTTCATTTTTGAACTCATAAAAAATGATGGTTTGTCTGGATAAAACAGCCTTTCTCAGCCTTGGTTGAATTTCTGATTTGGGGAACAATTTCGGATTCGCCGAAATTAAATGCAGAAGTCTTGAGAGTCGTTTTTTAAAGTTATCAACTTCTCTTTGTGTCCAGCGATTTTGTAGATAATCAAGGATAGCTTCCAGATTCCGGATGGCTTCTTCTGTCCAAATAATTGGATAATCAGAGGCCATAGCGATTTTTTATGGTTTCGTGTGGAGTAATTCTGCCTTCATCAAGGTCTTTCAGGCCGCGGTCAATTCCTGCCTTTTGTACATTTGTAAGGTCAACCCACCAATCTCCTCCCTTCAGTGATTCATCTTTAATGATTTTCAGGTAGTTGATGGTTTCCTGGTTGGTGAGTTTTGCCATCCAGGTTATTAATTCTAATTTAACAGCTTCTTGTGTCATAGAAGTTAATTTTTTAGCAAAGTTACATTTATTTGATTTCTCTAACCAACCCTTCATTTCATTTTCCAATTCCTTCAAATTTCTCATCATTCTTAAATCCTTCCAGATAATCTGGATGCTTGGATTTCAGATAGTCCAAAAAATCAATTAACAATAACCGTGGTGGTTTTCTCTGGTAAGTACTTTACAAAAATTACCGATAAGTAAAGGCTCATTTTTATAGTTTTTCCTCAACCTTTCCGCATCGCCTCCACATCTTCAATGGTTTTCGGAATCGGTTTTCCAAGCAGTCTTGCACCATTTTCTGTAATCAGAAAATCCTCTTCGTTGCGGCAGCCGCCAAAATCTTTGTAAGCTTCCAGCTTATCGTAATTCAGAAAATTTGTGAATTTGTTTTCTGAGCGCCATTTATCAATCAGGTCGGGGATAAAATAGATGCCAGGCTCGATGGTTAGTACAAAGCCGGGTTCCAATTTCCGGGCTAACCGCAGCGATTTTATTCCAAACTGGGTGCTTTTTGGTTCGTTATCATAGCCAACATATTGCTCGCCCAAATCTTCCATGTCATGAACATCAAGCCCCATCATGTGGCCAAGGCCGCATGGGAAAAACATGGCATGGACGCCTTCGGCAACGGCTTCATCAACATCGCCTTTAAAAAATCCAAGTTCACCCATTCCTCTCAAAATAGTCCGGCAGGATTCAAAATAGACCTCTTTAAAAGGAATTCCGGGTTTCAGCATATTGATGGCTGTTTCGTGGGCATCAAGCGAAACCTGGTAAATTTCCTTTTGCCGGGTTGTAAATTTTTTGTCCACCGGAAAAGTGCTCGACATATCGCCGGCATAGCCCATTTCGGTTTCCGCACCGCAGTCGAGCAGAAATAGTTGCCCGCTTTTGGCGATGTTCCCGTGAAAATGGTTGTGCAGCGTTTGGCCGTTGATGGTCGCGATTACAGGGAATGAAATATTTCCTCCGGAGGCCAGCGCGATTCGTTCCATTTCAGCAGCAATTTCGGCTTCGCGCATTCCGGGGCGCAGCATTTTCATCGCGGCAAGGTGCATGTCAGCCGTGACATTGACAGCTTTTTCGATTTCGACGATTTCTTCAGCTGACTTGTAATTTCGCTGGGCGATGACGGCTTTTACAAAATCCAGTGACGAAAATTCGTGTTGTTTCGAAGGCACAATCCCAAGAAGCTCAAAAATCCTGATCTTATTTTCCGGCCGGTAGGGTGGGAGGTAGTGAATTTTCCGTCCAGATGATTTGATGTTTTGCAAATCAGCGAAAAGTTGAGAAGAAGACGCCGTTTTAAAAACCCCGCAGGTGTTTGCTCTTTCAGCAATGGTGGACTGTTTGCCCATCCAGACAATGTCGTCGATGGTGAAATTATCCCCGTAAAGGATTTCTTCGCCGCTTTCACAATCTAAAACTGCGGCAAGCCCCGGATGCTTCAAACCAAAAAAATACAAAAACGAGCTGTCCTGCCTGAAATGATAGGTATTATCGGCATAATTCATCGGGCTTTCGTTGTTGCCCATGAAAAGCAGGATTCCTTTTCCGATGTCTTTTTTAAGTTTGTTCCTGCGACTGATGTACGTTTCTTTTGAGAACATGTTTTTGATTTTGATTTGTGATTTAAGATTCAAAGTCGTTTAGTCAACAAAAATAGAATGAAATGCAGATCAAACGCAGATTCAAACTGTTTATGATAAAAAAAATCTGCGAAAAACCTGTCCGAATACTAGCCGATCAACGTTGCTTGCATCAGCGTTATCAGCATTCAAATCCTTAAGTAAACAACATTGAATGCTGAATGTCCAATATAGGAGCGAAAAAACACGAGGATGCCTCCCGCATTTCCAGACTTTGTTTCAGATTGAACATGCCTTAAAATGCGAAATTGCGTCCTTTCAACATCTGTTTTAGTCAATAAATCTTTCGGGGATTCAGCGCTATTTTGTGGTGTTACTTCCCGAATATGTACTAATTTCAATAACATCTTCCCAAATTTGGAAAAATAATTGAATACGCAATTTATGTAATTTGTTGATTTTCAATATATTTTAGTATTTTAATTAACTTTGCCTGAAAATTGATTTAATATGGAATATCTAAAATTTAAAAATTATGAAAAATTACATTTTGATTTTAATTGCATCTTTTGCATTGATTATAACCTCTTGTAAGAAAGAGATTGATAATGAACCAGTTGAGAATCCGCAAGATATTCAGGAACTTGTTGTTCCACTTGACTTTGACTGGAAGACTACAGCAGAATTTCAACTAACGCTATCAGGTCCAACCAATGGCCTTATCGAAGTAACCAATGCTGAAGGATTTGCTTACCAAAAGGCGTTCCTTACGGCTAATCAGACCTACACAACCAAACTTACTGTTCCAACATTTGAGAAAAAGGTGACTTTAAAATATGCCGGTCAGGAAGTGATTTTGGATTTGAATGCTGCTGAACTACAATATGAGTTCAAATAATCCTGGTACAATTAATTGTCTTTCATTTTTTAATACAATTTAAATAGATTTTAGTCATGAAAAAAGTAATAATATTCTTTTCAACATTTTTTGTTATCGTCAGTGCAATTGGACAAAAAACCTGGACAAGCAAGGCCAATGGTAACTGGAACAACAACTCCACCTGGAATTTAAGTGGTGGTGCAACGGGCTCCCCACCAGCTACTCTGAACGAGAACCGTGTGGTTATCATAACAAATGGTTTGACTGTAACACAAGCAGTTTCTGACATTGAATTACAAGGTACATCTACCTTGAGAATTGAAAACGGTGGTAAACTTATAATGGGAAATGCCGGCGCTGCCAGAAGCCTGAATCAAAAGGATGCTGGTACAAGTTTCATTATCAACAATGGAACGTATGAAGGCTATTCCCCCGGAAGTGGCGGAAATATGCAAATCGAAAAGGGAACCATCAACTGGCAGTATGCAAGTGTTTATATTTCAGGTAATTATTTGTTTAAAACCGATGTTAACAACCTTTCGATGATAGATGTATGTATGCGTGCAGCACAAAACATTGTCTTTGAAGGCGTTGGAGCAAGCGGAACCCGTGCCATTCAAAACAATGTTTACAACATTGCCGGTGTATCAGGAACAGGAAATTTTACCATCAGTTCAACATCTTACTTCACATTTACTGATATGCGTGTGGTGGTTGGTTCTACCAGCGGTTATGCAGAGTTTCTCAGTTCTAATTTAAGTGGTTCAATTTATTCTATTTATGGAAATGATAAAATCAAAACTCAAAGTCTGAGTGGTACAACATCACTTCGATACTATTGTGCCGATGTTTTAGATCCAAACCTGAATTATTTTACCGGACTAAAACAAAACAATTGCGCTGTTGCGCAGGCACAGGATTGTTCAGCATTGACGGCCTCTGCCGATCTTTCCATTGTAAAACTGGCATCTCCGGAACCTGTAACGGCAGGTGGAACCCTAACGTACACGATTACTGTAACCAACAACGGCCCTACTATAGCAGAAAATGTAAATGTTGTGGACAATCTGCCTGTCCAGTTGTCTGTAGTTAGCGCTACACCTTCAGTTGGTACCTGGACAGTACCCAACTGGAATATTGGTACCCTTGCTTCGGGTGCAAATGCTGTATTGACCATTGTAACCACAGTAAATCTTGCCTATACCGGAAATCTAAGTAACATGGCTACGGTATCAAGTACCACCGCTGATCCGGTTTCCGGAAATAATACGTCAACTGCACTTTCAACAGTGGTTGCTCCAACAGGTCCAACAGCCAATAATGATGAAGCAAATACCACACTCAGCACGCCAGTTACTATTAATGTGTTAATGAATGATGTTGCAGGATCTGTGGCTATTAATCCAACGACTGTGAATTTTGTTACAGGAACGGGACCGAATCCAACCACAGAAGGTACATTTACCGTTAATCCAACTACAGGTCAGGTAACCTTTACACCGGTGATAGGATATTTAGGTACGGTAACAATTGATTACAATGTCTGCGATTTGAATAACCTATGTGATGTTGCAAAAATAACGGTGAATATTATTGAAGGCGCAACCATAGAATTCCCCGCAACGGGTTTTGGCTCATTGGCATTTGAAGATTTGTGGCCATCAAAAGGTGATTATGATTTTAATGACCTTTTGGTTGATTATCAGTTTGAAACCATGATCAACACCAATAATTTCGTTGTTAAACTGACGGGTACATTTGTCTTAAAATCCTTTGGCGCTTCATACAGAAATGGTTTTGGTTTCCAATTATCTGAAAATATTGATGCCGATGACATCGCTGTAACAGGCTTTAGCCTTACCGAGAGTTACATTTCGCTTGAATCGAATGGCACTGAATCGGGTCAGGCTAAACCTACTATCATTGTTTTTGATAACTCCTATTCGCAAATGGCACATCCTGGTGCGGGTATCGGGGTGAATACTGATCCTGCTGCTCCCTATGTAACTCCAAAAACATTTACCATAAATATTTTATTTGAACCTGGTCTTTACACAGTAGACGATCTTGATATCAGTAATTTCAATCCATTTATCATCATTAACCAGGTGCGGAACAAGGAAGTGCATCTGCCACATTACGCTCCGACAGATTTGGCTGATCCTTCTGTTTTTGGCACTTTTGAAGATGACAGTAAACCGGCTACTGGAATATATTATGTAACATCAACCAATATGCCCTGGGCGCTTCACATTTACGAAAGTTTTGATTATCCAATTGAAAAGCAACAAATTTTGTGGGCTCACCTGAAGTTTGATGAATGGGTGCAAAGTGGCGGGACGCTCTTTACTGATTGGTACAAAGACTTGACTGGATACAGAAACACAACTCTGATTTATCCGATACCAGAATAAAGATTTCTATTTTATAATAAAAAAAGCCATCTGTTGAGGATGGCTTTTTTCTTTAAAGGCAATATCAATTGGTGATACAAAATAGCAATGAATAATTAAAAGTTCTCGTGCTCCGTCCGGCGGATGATCTCGTTTTGAAGATCAACACCCAGATCGTTGAAGTAATCGCTGTAGCCTGCCACGCGGACGATTAAATCGCGGTACTTTTCGGGATGTTTCTGGGCATCTTTGAGGGTTTCGGCATTAACAACATTAAACTGGATGTGATGGCCGTCGAGGCGGAAATAGCTGCGCACAAGTTGTGATAATTTTACAATGCTGTCGTCATCTTCAAAAAAAGCTGGCGAAAATTTCTGGTTGAGTAAAGTTCCTCCGGTGCGGATGTGGTCAATCTTGGAAGCTGATTTTATCACGGAAGTCGGGCCGTTTTTATCGGCACCCTGAACCGGCGAAATGCCTTCCGATAAAGGCTCTCCGGATTTCCGGCCATCCGGCAAAGCGTTGATTACACTTCCAAAATAAACATGGCTGGTGGTTGGTAAAAGGTTAATCCGGTAAGTGCCGCCGCGTGCTGTTGGCCTTCCGTTGACCGAGTTGTAGAAAATCTCGAAAATCAAACGGGTCTGGTCGTCGGCATAATCGTCGTCGTTGCCATATTTTGGCGTTTCGTAGATGAGCTGATAACGCAGCTTTTCGAAACCTTCAAAATTGTTTTCCAAAGCCTTCAAAAACTCAGCCATCGAAACATTTTTATTGTCGAAAACATGGAATTTGATGGCTGTGAGGCTGTCGGTGAGGCTGCCGAGGCCAACACCCTGCATGTAACTCGTGTTGTAGCGTGCGCCACCGGCGTTGTAGTCGGTGCCGTTTTTAATGCAATCGTCAATAATCAGCGAGAGGAAAGTTGCTGGCAGGTTTTGGGCAAACAGTTTTTCGATAATGTTGTTGCCTTTGATTTTGATGTCGGCAAAATGATTTTCCTGCAATTTGTAGGCGTCCATCAAATCATCAAAAGTTTTGAAATTTCGTGGGTCGCCGGTTTTAATCCCGATCAGTTTTCCGGTTCTGGGGTCAACACCATTATTTAAAGTGATTTCAAGAATCTTGGCCAGGTTGAAATAGCCGGTCAGGATGTAGGCTTCGGTGCCAAAAGCACCACTTTCCACACAACCGCTGGCGCCACCATTGCGGGCATCCTCGACACTTTTTCCCTGACGTACAAGTTCCTGAACGATGGCATCGGTGTTGAAAATCGAAGGCTGTCCGAATCCGGTTTTTGTAATTTTTACTGCACGATGAATGAAATTATCGGGATTTTTCTTGCTGAGTTGCACCATCGAGCTGGGTTGCAGGATGCGCATTTCTTCGATCACATCTAAGATGATGTAGCTCAGATCGTTCACGGCATCCGATCCATCGGGCTTGACACCACCCAGGTTTATCAGTGCGAAATCGGTGTAAGTGTTGCTTTCTAAAGCCGTTACGCCAACTTTGGGAGGTGCAGGATGGTTGTTGAATTTCACCCAGAAAGCCTGCAAAAGTTCGGTGGCTTTTTCCTTCGTCAATGTTCCGTTTTCGATACCTTTTTTATAAAACGGGTAAAGATGTTGGTCTAACCTGCCGGGATTAAAGCTGTCCCAGGGATTGAGTTCGGTGATAACGCCCAAATGCACAAACCAGTAATATTGAAGGGCTTCGTGGAAGGTTTCGGGTTTGTTTGCCGGAATATTTCTGCAAACGGCGGACATTTTATACAGTTCTGATTTCCGTTGTTCGTCTTTTTCAGCTTCGGCAAGTTTTTCAAGAGCTTCGGCATGGCGATTTGCAAACATGATGATGGCTTTGGCCGAATTTGCCATGGCTTTTAATTCTTCGCGTTTATCGAGGGCTTGCGGGTCACGGTAAAAATCGAGTTTTGCGGTGGCAATTTCAATATCCCGGAGGATATCGTTCATCCCTTTTTTGTAAATTTTACTTCCGGCAACGGTATGCCCG
>CAJATL010000196.1 GCA_903944895.1 uncultured Bacteroidota bacterium | reverse complement strand
CTCTGCACCGACAAAACAGGAACACTCACCCAGAATAAAATGACGGTGACCCGCCTGTTTAATGGAAAAGATTTTCTTACCATCGAAAAAGCGAATCAAATCCCTGAAGAATTTCACGAGATTATCGAATATGGAATCCTGTCGAGCCAGTCGAACCCGTTCGACCCCATGGAAAAGGCCATTACTCACATCGGCGAAAGCTATCTTCAGGGCACCGAACATATTCATCTCGATTGGGAAATGGTTAAAGAATACCCTTTATCAAAGGAACTTTTAGCCATGTCGAGGGTTTTCACTTTCAAAGAAAGCAGCGAAAAAACCATTGCAGCCAAAGGCGCACCGGAGGCTATTTTTGATTTGTGCCACATCTCCGAAGAAGTCAGGCAAAAAATTTCCCTGGCTGTCGAAGAGCTTGCAGGTGGCGGACTGAGAGTGCTTGGCGTGGCCCGATCGAAGATCAAAGCTTCCGATCTTCCGGATATTCAGCACGATTTTGATTTTGATTTTATCGGATTAATTGGTTTATCAGATCCTATCCGTGAAAATGTAAAAGATGCTGTGGCCGAATGTTACCGTGCCGGCATCAGGGTGATTATGATTACCGGCGATTATCCGGTTACAGCAAAAAATATCGGGAAAGATATTGGTTTGAAGAACTTCGATAGCTGTATCACAGGGCCTGAACTTCAAATCATGACTGATGATGAACTGAGCAAAAGAATCAGTGACGTAAATGTTTTTGCCCGCGTTGTTCCCGAGCAAAAGCTCAAAATTGTAAACGCCCTCAAGAAAAATAATGAAATCGTTGCGATGACCGGTGACGGAATAAATGATGCTCCTGCACTGAAAGCTGCAAATATTGGGATTGCCATGGGCGAAAAAGGTACGGATGTAGCTCGTGAAGCCTCATCCCTGGTGCTGATGGACGACAATTTTTCGTCGATTGTGGGTGCCATCAAAATGGGACGAAGGATTTTTGACAACCTTCAAAAAGCCCTGGGTTATATTTTTGCGATTCATGTTCCTATTGCCGGGCTTTCGCTGATACCAATAATCCTCGGCAATTTCCCGTTGATTTTATGGCCTGTTCACATTGTTTTCCTCGAGCTGATTATCGACCCTGCCTGTTCGATCATTTTTGAAGCCGAAAAGGAAGAAAAGAATGTGATGAACCGTCCTCCTAAAAAATTCGAAGAGCCGTTTTTCGGAGCTAAAAAGATATTGTTCAGTTGTTTACAAGGCGTAGGCATTCTGGTAATTGTGCTTGCGGTTTATTTTATCGGTCTGGACCTTGGCAAAAGCTCAAACGAGGTAAGGGCAATGGCTTTTACGACACTCATTGTTTCGAACATTGCGGTAATCTTAACCAACCGGTCATGGACACGCAATATTTTCGAAATCATCGCAACAACAAACAAAGCAGTTAAATGGGTTGTTGGAGGAGCTATCCTTTTTCTACTCATTGTGCTCGAAGTGCCCTTTTTCATGGATTTATTCCAGTTTGACCGGCTTCATTTTACTGATATTCTGATTTGCACAGCGGCTGGATTGTCAACAATTCTCTGGTTTGAATTGTACAAACTCTATAATCTCAGAAAAAGAATCGTGCTTTAAAAGAAGAGTTCCGAACTCCTGGAGGGTTCGGAACGCTTTATTTTTAATCCATTTCGGTGAAAACATTACAAAAACCCGGAAAACATTAATCTCATCAAAGCAACAATTTTAAAAGTTTGTTTTGCTGATGAAATCGACAAACCATAAGAAAACTGCTATGGACAGGATAAGTGCCAACGGGTATTTAACATGGAAAATCCGCTTATCACTTTTAACAACAAGAAACTTCCTGGTTGGAATTTTATTCCAGAAAACCGGAAACACAACAACAGCAAGTCCAAAATAAGAAAACAGCCAGAACCAGGCCTGATGCAGTATTGCAAAAGGTAAAAGTATTATTATCCCAAAAATCCAGGGTAGAATAAATGCATGTTTTATAAATGCTTTCCGCCCGCCACTATCCGACAAAAATGAAGTGCTGTAAACCGATTTTAAAAAAGTTTTCATCCAAAACGGCCTGAAATACACCACAACCAAAAGCGCCAATATTGCAACCAAACCCCTCACCCAAGCCGAATCAAACAACCAGGCATAGGCCATTCCAAATCCATCGAAAAAAAATGTACCTGCCAGCATTCCCATTGGCAACGAATGAATTAACAGAAAAGCCATCCAGGTAATCACCAGTTTAACTTTCCAATTGAGCTGTTTTTGTTTCTTTAGAATAAACAGGAGCAAAAGACCAGCCACAAAAAATACCATGACAGTCATGCCAAAAACAAGAAAAATCCGTGCCTCGGACCATTTTCCAGCACTAACCGACGAAAAACCGATTCCAAAAAGGCGATAGATAAATGAAATCGAATAGTGTCTTAATAAAAAGGCTGTTTGCAAAGTCATCAGAAATTGTAAAAACAAGGCAGAAAACACAAAAACCGCTGTCGAGAAAAGAGCCAGTTGATTTAATGA
This sequence comes from uncultured Bacteroidota bacterium, assembly GCA_903944895.1. Lineage (GTDB taxonomy): Bacteria > Bacteroidota > Bacteroidia > Bacteroidales > 4484-276 > CAJATL01. Next base: position 5,373 of record CAJATL010000196.1, on the reverse strand, counting down.
ATGTTGCTTTAATGACTCAGCTTTTTTAACTTCAATATGGCGATGTTGATGGCTGCGGTGGTGATGTTTCTTTTTGAACCCAAGCATAAACGATTTTCATTAATTTTTGACGAAAGTAAGATTTTTAAATAAAAAATAACCGGCATTTTAGGGATTTATGTGAATAAACCAAATTCGATACCCTTCTACTGGTCATGAGTAGCACTGATGTAAACATGTCTCATTACACTTCCGAAGAGCAGGGCATCGTACCACATGTAGTAAAACCTTTCGGCGTTAAACCAGGTGATTCCGTCGATGTTATCATCGTGACGGTCGTACGGATCGGCAAAAATAATTACATCATCAGAGATTGTTTCGGTATTACGGGTGTCGTAACCAACAACAAGCACCCAATGTCCGCCCCAGTCGCTCCATTCGATAAGGGTTGGAATTTGTTTTTTAAGATTATTGGTAAGCGTATCCAGGTTACCGTTTTCGTGCCAGGAAGCCTTAAACCCATGTGCGTCGAGCCATGTTACCATTTGTTCTGGCGTAGTTCCGGTAGTAGTGCTTGTTCCCATTTCTTCAGCGATAACCATTTCGTCCCCTTCTTTTCCGAAATATTTCAGCATGGTAATAACCGCTGAAGGCCCACAGGAGTATTCGGTTGTTTGCTGGTAAGAGTCGACATCAAGCAGTGTAAATCCTTGACGGGGCGTTCCTTTGGTAATGTCGGGCACATAAAAACTGCCTGTTGTTTCTGGATTTTCGATTTGTTCTTTTTTGCACATGGCAAGTGGAAGCAGCATCGCCATCAACAAAACACCAATAATTTTCTGTTTATTAAGCATGATGAATTAATCTTTAAGTTTTAGAACCAGATCGCGAAAAAGCATGTAAATTTATGAAAATACGATCGAATAATCCAACTTATTACCAGGCTTTCAAAAAAGTATGATTTGCGTTGTTTCTCTTTTTTTCAGACCCCGTCGGGAGCTTCGCACACCGACGGGTGAGTAGATCGCAAAAATCGTGGGTGTTTTTGTTGCTGTCAGGTGCTACACACGCTGACAGTACCGTTATTACCTAAAACCCGCTAGTGTCGTAAGACCCGCCGGTGTTTACTTTTCAGAAACTGTTAGTCCACCGGACTTCGGCGTGAACTCAGTCGAACGCTGACAGCTTATTCATCAGGGTTCCGAACCCTTCGAGGGTTCGGAACCCTTTCTCAGCAACTAAAGAAATGCAATCCTTGATTCTGTGAAGCCTAAAAATATTAGAAAATTCATTTGAAGGCATGGCGACCCTGAACTGGCGTCCGTGAAACCTACGATTTATTGAAAAAATAATGGTATTGAAAAAACTATGGCCGATATTTTTTGACCGCATCTTTCAACTCCGCCAGGGTGTTGGGAAGCGCTACAATTTTCATGGTCGATGGGTCAATCAGAATCATAACCGGCGTGGCCAGCACATAATAGTCGTCAGCCACCTTACTTCGCACGCCATCCGGGGCACGTAGGTGTTTCCATTGCTTATAATCTGCCTTCTTTTTCTGCCAGGCAGCAATTTCAGTATCCAATTCATCCAGACTGATGGCGACAACCATCACATCTTTAACAACTTCGGCTTGCTGCTGCCAGGAATACAACTGATCGGTAAGTTCTTTACAATGGCTGCAATCGCCTGACCAAAAAATAAGGAGTGTAAATCTGGCAACCGACTTTGTTTTGTAGAGGTCGAAAGGTTCATCATTTGAATCGTGCATCACAATTGGCGGAGCCAGGCTGCCCGGAACCAGGGTTTCGATGCCTTTTAATCGTCTTTCGATTTCCTGTTTTTTGGATGTCAGGCAATTGGGATCATCCAGATAGGGCTGCAAAATTGCTATGCCGGCAGAAATCCCGTTTGATTCGTAGCCACGGTAAAAATAGTCAACCATCCATCCGTAAACGAGCGGATTTCCATTTTTTGATTTTTCGATGGCTCTTTTCCCGGCGAGTGGAAAAAGGGAATCCCTTAGGGCCGCAGTCGTCGCCATCTGACCATATAAATTTACATAATTATCCATCCATTTATTGATGAAAGAAGTTCGGATCAACAGCGGATCGGAAAAATCAATACCATCAAAATAATGCTCAATCATGCTGGTAATGCGGTCGGTTTCGGTTCCCAACCACGGAATTTGGGGTAAAAACTGGTAGGAATAGGTGCTGCTGACAAATAATTTCCTGTCCTTAAGGGTTTGTCCGGCAAGCCATCCGTTAAAGTCCATCCTTCGTTGTTCGTATTCGGCGATGCCCATTTGATAAAACGCAGATTGGGGATCGTCGTAACTCATCAGGAAGTTTTGTAAAACAGAAAGCTTCTCTTTTTTACCCGAATTTTCCATAGAGAATGCCAGAAAGGTTGAGTTTTCGATCTCATCTTTCTGAAAATAACTGCTATCGCTGTTATTGCAATATATCGGGCTCACCCAAAGTTCGAGGTTTTGCTGGTTGATAATCAGGTTTTTCTCGGAAGGATACGGAGTGCTGCTCACCAATTCTTTGTATTCGAACCGCATGACAAATTCTCCTGGAAGGTGCTCTTTTCGGACAATCATTGTTGCAGTCTGACCATTTTTTATTCCGTCAACTTCAACTATTGGTTTGAAAACCCTTGAATTATTGAGTCCGAGAATACTAATTTTGCTCTCATAAACGCCACGTAAATGGATTGTAACTGTAACATCGCGGGTTTGGGAGATGAGATCATCCGGAAAGATGCTTAGCATCAGCATTGTAAAAACCAACCTGAGGAAAATTTTCATAATTGACCTTTTATTTATAAAACCTGGTGGCAAATATAGTTTTTATCAACGTCATTATCCTGATCAAAACTTAACATTTCAGACTTTCCCTTGCTTATTTTCAAAATCTTTCTTTTACCGGATGAAAGTAATTTCCGGAATATTTTTCTAAATTTGGTGGCCTGATTCATCCGGCTTTTTTGCTTGAATCAGTAAAATTATCTGTTGGCCAGTTTCAATGCTACCAAAAATTTTCGAAGGAAAAGAACTTTCAAGTAATTTCGAAATAATTTTAAATAAACACAAAATGAAAATGAAAAAGATTTTAGTGGTTTTGCTCATCACATTGAGCCTGCAAGCCTGCAAAAAAACCGACGATTCCATTGATTTTCCGCCAGAGATTGACCAGGTAATGAATGATCTTACCTCCTCATTCGATACATTGAATGCTGATCTGGCAGGAAATGCCGCTGCCATTGCCATGAATCCGGCAGATACCACCGGCATCCGCATGAAATTGCACGAAATGTACAACCGCACTTCGTTTGTGGTTGAGTTTGCTTATGTTTCTCCAGAGAAAATTCTGCAGATTGTCGAGCCTCCCTTGTATTACCCTTCTCAGGGAACCGACATCAGCCATCAGGATCATATCGTGAAAATATTTGAAACAAAACAGCCCGTGCTTAGCCAGTCGTTCGAGGTAGTTGAGGGCTATAATGCCGTAATCGACATGTATCCCATTCTTGACAACAACGATATTTTGGGAACAGTGGCAGGAATTTTTCCTCCACACGTGGTACTGGGACGAATAATCGCACCTTATGTCTCGGGTGAAACGTTTGAAATCTGGGTGATGGAATCAGGCGGAAACGTACTCTATGACCAGGATGCTGAGGAAATCGGACTTAACGTGATCACCGATCCGCTTTACGCTGATTTTCCTGAACTGATCGCCGCTGCCCAACGCATCGATGCCGAAGAAAGTGGTGAAACCACCTATTCGTTTTATCAGACCGGAACAAACAACAAAGTTGTTAAGAAAACCTATTGGAAAACCTTTAAACTATTGGACAACCAATGGAAAATTATCTGGGTCATTCCCATTTAGCAGAGCTGGTTAAAATCTTATCACCGAAGAATGAATGAAAAAAAAGAAACCTAAAACAGGATACATTTGCTAAATGTCCTTGTCTTTTGGTTGATGGAAGTTCCCATGTCGCTTTAAACCGATTTTTGACAATAACATGCCACATAAATTATGGACAGACTTAAATTTCTTAAACTAATCTCAACAGTACCACTAATGGCAGCATTGAAAATACATGAACTAAAAGCGATGACACTGTTTAACAGTGAAACGGATTTAATGCCCGTTCTTTTTCTAGGGCATGGCAGCCCAATGAACGCCATCGAAGAAAACGAATTTGTTACCGGTTACAGGAATGTGGCTAAAATACTTCTAAAACCGGCCGCGATCCTATGCATCTCTGCGCATTGGGAAAGCCGTGGCACTTTTGTTACCGTTGCCGAAAAGCCAAGAACCATCCATGATTTTGGCGGTTTCCCGCAAGAATTGTTTGATGTTCAATATCCTGCACCCGGAGATCCAGTTTTGGCTAAAGAAATCAAAACCGGCATGAAAACAACCTTTGTGGGCCTGGATGAAAAATGGGGACTCGATCATGGTTGCTGGAGTGTGGTTAAACATCTTTACCCCAAAGCAGATGTGCCTGTATTGCAGATGAGCCTTGATTATTATAAAACTCCCGCTGAACATTACGCTATCGCAAAAGAACTTTCGTGGCTGCGCAAAAAAGGTGTTCTTATTGTTGGAAGTGGCAACATGGTTCACAATCTTGGAATGGTTGCCTGGGATAAATTAAATACCCCCGGATATGGGTATGATTGGACACTTGAAGCTTCGGATAAAATGAGAAACTGGATTCTCTCGGGGGATCATCAATCGTTGATTAATTACCAGATGCAGGGCAAAGCGATGAATCTGGCCATCCCCACGCCCGACCACTTTCTGCCTTTGCTTTACACGCTTGCGCTGCTCGAAAACAATGAAACGGTAAGCCTGTTTAACGATAAACCAGTGGCAGGGTCACTTACCATGACTTCGGTAATAACGGGGAAGTATTAGAAAATGAACCGGGAATTCTGATACTTTATATTCTGTGGAAGCCCCCCTCCTATTTTGCTCCAAATTGGAAATCGTCGTTTTTTTGCTTTTGATTTCAAACGCTTTTACAATTTTTCCATCAGTGGAAATGAGGGTTCTGAATCCTTCGAGGATCCCGCTTTGGGGCTGCATTTGTAATGCCGCCCACAAACCGGATTATAGAAATGATAAGAATGATTTTCATAATCAACGTTTTTATAGTGGAATTGCAAATTCCGCTTAGCCTGTGGGTTTGGGATAACGAAACCCGCCGGTGTCCTAAGACCCGGCGGTGTTTTTGCTTTTTTGACGCTGTCAGGTCCGCCAGCTGGCGGACGCTGACAGGTCAGAGCTTTCCAAAACCTGTCAGCGTCGCTAGACCTGACAGCGTTTTTAAATTACCGTATCATTTTGAAGATGATGCTCTGGGTAGTCT
>CAJATL010000195.1 GCA_903944895.1 uncultured Bacteroidota bacterium | reverse complement strand
TGATATGCCGGTCGATATCTTTTTCGTAGAGTTGGGTAAATTCGGCAATTTTCGGCAAAATTGTGTCGGGCTGAAAGGTGGTATTCAGAAGCTGGGCAAACCGGTTTACAAATTGTTGTTCAAATTCGTTGTTTTTAAGCAGATTCCTGAAAAGAAAAGTAGCCCAGGTTGGATTTTGATAACAAGTATCACCCTCGTAAGTCACAAACTTTAGGGTGTTAAAAGCATAATCCGTATAACAATTATCGAGGTCGAACAAAGTCCAGCGCCATTTTGCGCCGGGTGCTCTTTCGCGCCAATACTGGATATTGCTTCCAGGCCAGTCGTTGTTGTTAAAGTAGATTTCTACAATCTGATAATCGATGTAATTGCTGATATCCATCCGTTTTTTGATGGAGTCGTAATGTTGCTGCTCCGACAAATCGTGGTTTTCGATGTAGTCGATCATATCGAGGTAATCGGCATTGCTACCTTCTTCAACTATTGAATTATTCTCAAGAATATCAATACTGTCGGGTTCGATGTCGTACTTCAAACCCAGCCAATATTTGTCAATCCGGTCGCGGATGGTATGAATTCCCCAATATTCGCCATTGACAAAAACCACCACGGGGCGGTAATTCATCAGGTCCAGGTCGAGGTGCCTGACAAGGTCATGCGTCATTGCATCCTTAAAAATCGTCTGGCTGCCATCAGCGTAGGAGGTTCTTAGCAAAAATCTTTTAAAAACATCCTGATCCGAATGGATCATCAAAGGATAATTAAAATAGCTTTCACCGAATTCACTTCTGGCATAAACCCTCAGGGTTTTTTGAGGTGCGTGTCGGGTTATTTTTCCATGGATGCGTAATCCAACGTCCTGGTTAATCACCAGGTCACCATCTTCGGTAAAATATTCGAGGTGAGCAGGCCGCTCCCATTCATCGCCTTTCTGAAAATAATTACCCGAAAAATCGGTATCAAGGGTATCCCAGAAAACCCCCGGAACATAAATGCCGGTATAAAAATCATAAAAATTTGAACTATCAGTATTGATCGAAACAATGGGATATTTCGCTTTTACGAAAATGGCGGTATCAACAAAATAGGTCGAGGTGTAAACCTGACTTGCCATACTTCCATTTTGAAAGATTGCAGCCCGAACAATATTGGCTTTGGGCACAGGCCCATCAGGAGGATACCACCGCCTGAAAAAATCCAGCAAAATTGGCGGGCTTGTGGGGATCAGCGAAAAATAATCCGGTAAAGAATCCCGGAAAATAATAGGTATCGAATCGGTGTAAATAAATGAGGAGGTATCGGGGATGCTACCGTTGAGGGTATAATGTATGTTGGCGAATGGATTTGAAGAGGTAAGTGCAATTTTAAACGGTTGGGTGTAAAATCCGGCGGGGTTCGAAAAAACGAGATTGGTGCTTGCTGTGTTGATGGCTCCTGGAGTTGGTGAATCAAGAAGCATCAAAGCAGCGCCACCATCCGGGAATCTACCAAACGACCGATCAGTCTGCAAACTGACCGGATTAATTAAATCGATTCTCAGGCCGGAAGAATCGCTCAACAGCAGATGCTCACCTTCATCCTTAATTTTAAAATTAGTGTGCAACTCGGTGGTGTCGTGCCTGTCCTTATCGCTGGCAAAAATTACCAGAAAAGTTTTAGGGCGAAAAATCATTTCCGGAAACTTCCACTTTGCCGGAACTAACGTATCATCAGAAATCATGAAATTCTTCAGATTTATGGCTGTCTCGCTGCTATTGTACAATTCGATCCAGTCCGAATAATCACCATCGGCATCCTGCAGCGTGGTTTCGTTGGACGACATA
>CAJATL010000194.1 GCA_903944895.1 uncultured Bacteroidota bacterium | reverse complement strand
TTCCTCAACCTGGCGGCGCAGGTTTTGGGCATTTTCTTTTAATCCACCGCTAAAACTAATGGTTTCGACCATGTTGCGGAAGTTGATGTTTATTTCGGTGTTGCGGGTTCCGCCCTGGGCAATGGTGTCGGTGGTTTTTTTTGTGGGGTCTTCAGGTGCAGTCGGGCCATCGGGAGTTAAGTTTGTTGCTAAAGGCGACCCAATTCCTAATGTTGATTTTAAACCGCCAACGACATCACTCAACTTGGTATCGTTAACCGTAAGTTCCAAAACCTTCATTTTATCTCTGGCGGCAGACAATTCATCCAGCTTACCTTTGGCTGCTGCTATTTTTGCGGCTCTTTCTGCCTGTTTGTTTTCAATTTTAGCCAATCCTGCTCTTGCACTGTCTTTATCCCACAGTGCCTGGAGTTTATACCATCCGCGTTCAATTAATTCGATACCACTTAGAAATTTATCCTGTAAATCAAGCCAAATAAGTTCAAAACTCGATTTCATTATTTGCCAGCTTAAATTAATATGTGTCATCAGGTTACTCCACGTTTTACCCCATCCGTCAATTTTTATAATCAAAAATGCGATAACAGCAATCAAAGCAACAATACCGGCAACTATCCAAAACGTAGGATTAACTAACATGGCTGCATTAAGTTGCCACCACGATTTTGTCTGAATGTTATTCCATAATACAACAGCACCATCCCAAAATATTTTTAATTCTTGTGCTGTTGCTAATAATACAAACGCCGTAGTTAATGATGCAATTAGCCCAGCAATGATTACTAACCCAGGACTCATTTCATCATATTTTTTCTTCATCCAGTCAAATCCTTTTACAATATTGTCGAGTGCAATAGTTAAGGCATTTAAAGCAGGATGAAGTATTGGGGCAATTATGTTGTATAGCTTCAAAAACAGCTCATTAACATTATCCATCAGGGTACTTAATTTGCCGCCAAGTGTTTGGCTCATTTTTTCGGACATGCCATAAAACCTTCCACCTTCAGAGGTAGCCGTTTTAAAGGCATCCTCGACCATTTGCGCTGATATAGCGCCTTTTTCCATCTCAGCTTTTAACTGACCGATAGATTTACCTGTTTTTTCGGAAATTACACCCAACGGATTAAACCCAGAATTGATAAGCTGTAATAAATCCTGTCCAGTAAGCCTTCCAGATGCCTGAATTTGTGAATATGCCAGCGAAAGTTGTTGTAGTTTATTACTGTCACCCATTGCAATATCGCCGAGCATTTTCATGTTAGGCATGACCTTTTCCTGCGCAATGCCATAACCAAGCATCGTTTGTGCTGCTGAACCAAGCCCTGCTTTTTCGTAAGGAGTTTTTGCAGCGTATGCCTGAATGTTGTCGACAAGGTTTTTGGCTGCATCAGTACTTCCGAGCAATACTTCAAACGAGGTGGTCTGTAATTCCGCTTCTATTCCTTTTTTGATGGCCATACCAGCAGCGGCGCCACCAATAACCAAAGGATTTGTAAGCAATCCAGCCATAGGTAATTGGTCGAAGGCTTCCGAAAACCACGATTTCATGCGGCTTCCGTTAATTTTATCTAAACGGCTAATTTGCCCTTCTAAATTACGAATCTCGGTGTTATAGGTGCGTAGGGCTTTAATATGGGTATTTGGAATCCATTCTTTTTCATTCCTAAGCAGATCAAGTTTTGTCCGTAATGCGCCAACAGAGGAACCCATGTCGTGCATCACCTTTTCGGTATCCTTTGTTTGTTGCTCTAATTTGGCAAATTTATCTAATGCAGTATCCGAAGTAATACCAATCTTTTGTAACTTTGCGCTTAATTTATCCTGAAGCGATAAAACATATTCTAACATGGTTACTATTATTACGGTTTATTTGATTACTGCTGCATTTGTATTATTTATCAGAAAAGTTCCTGCATTTATAGTTGTGGCCACTTTTTTTCCAGCATTACCATTTTTAGTTGCATACTGGCATTGGAAATCACACCCGGTAATATCACGTACATTAGTCATTTTGTGGTCTGCCATTTATACTTTGATATTGCTTGTTGTAATAATCTTATAATTTATGGTTTGGGCGCTCATCGGTTCGTTAATCTGCTTTTTAGGTATGTTTGGTTTTGGCCTTACTACTAATATTTATGGTGATTTTTTAAGAACCTCAAAAAAAACAAACGATATTATTTCATTTGTAACCGGTGT
>CAJATL010000193.1 GCA_903944895.1 uncultured Bacteroidota bacterium | reverse complement strand
TGAGTGGTAGTTTCTGGAATGGCTGTAACATTGCCAAACCAGAGTTTAAAACGGTTGGGGTCGTTGCCGGTGAGGTGGTCGAACGTATATACGTTTTGCTGCCGCAGGTTGATTTTTGCTCCGGTAAGCAGGTCTTCGAGAAAAATGTTGGTTTCGGGTTCAAAACTTTCCATTTCACTAAATCTAAGTGTACAGGATGTATTTGCCGCGAGTTCAAAACTCATGGGAACTTCCGTGGCTTCGGTTGAGAATGGCAGGCTGTTGATGGATAGTTTTTCAATATCCGGTGTAAGCGTGTAAAGCTGTGGCGCTTGTTCAAGGCCATACATTTTTTCGGCGTCAAAGGCGGCATCAGCGTCGGGAGTAGCATCTCCGGCAAACCTTACTACCACTTCGTCGGAATAATTGTTGGCTGTGGCTTTAACACGCAACAGGTCAGCAATACTTTCCCCCGATTTCAGGAAGGGCGTTGCATTGTGAAGCCTCACGGCATCGGTCATTGTTAAAACCGGGGAAGCGGCGTTGGTTTTTACAAAGAAGGCCTGACCGGGAGCGATGTAACGGCTGCCACCATTGGTGCCTGAACCGTTTACATAGGCTGCATAATTTCCCACAATTCCAGGCCCGTATGGAGTTATTAAATTGCTGCCGTTCCAAATCCAGGTGGCGTTGTCTATATTGGCTTTCACCCAGCCTGTGGCAGCATTCCAGTCAATAGAGGATGGATAAGGATTTGGTACAAGGTTATAACCGCTTCCGGCATGAACAACCATAGGGGAAAATGCCCCTGCGTTCATGTTGCCATCAAAGGAATAAATAGCATCATCTACTGTTGAATATACCATATAGCCTTTGGTTTCATCGAGATCGGTAGTGGTTGAGGTTCCTAGGCTGTGCCAGATATTGTTTGCCACATCAAAATCAAAGAGATAAGTGTCAATGAAAAGCCAAGAGGTAGAGTTACTGGAAGGAGTGAGCGGAACCGATACAAGGTGGTATTTGAATTCGGAAAGGTTGGCACTGCCCAAAATGGCAGTGGAAAGGAAAGCCGGTACATCTGGCGTGTAATGAATCAACGATCCAGAACCGATGATAGCATCAGATTCGATGCTTAAACCTGTAACCCCTTCGTTGTTGGTCAACGTACCGCTCACAGTGAGGGCTTTGCCTGGAGCGATGGCCAGTATGCCACCGGCGTTAATGGTAAGATCTGAACATACCGCCGGTGTTGCCGGTGCCTCATTAACAACCGGCCAGTTTGTAACACCGCTTCCTGTGCCGGGTATGGTCACATTATCTGAGGTTGTGGGGACAGCATTCGTGCTCCAGTTGCCGGCAGTATTCCAGTTGATTGAAGCGGCGCCTGTCCAGGAAGTGGAAGTAACAAGGTCGCCATAAAGGGCAAACATATACGGTGTAGAAATTGGATCTGGATCTGAATAATAAGTCCAGATTAAACCTGCATCATCTGATAAAGCAACTCTGTTTGTTGAAGGTATTGTACCTGTTCCTGTGTAGGTTGGGTCGTCGGTATAGTCATAATTTGTTGAATTGGTTGTTACTGCAAGAATTGTAGAATACAAAACCAACCAATAAGTTGTGTTTGCCAATAAAGTTACCGGGCTTGCAGGTGTAAAGTTGTAAATACTGCCCGAAACATACGTTCCTGTGAGGCTGGCTATTTCAGTTCCAATATTTCCGGATGAGGAGCTGTAAATTTTCACAACTGCATCAGCCCCGTTTAATGTGATCGATAAATCAACCGAACTTAGACTGCGTGCTTGATTGCCTGTTGTAAAAGCCTGTCCGTTCCAATAAGTATCGGCATTTCCGGCTGCATTACCATTGTTGGTATTTGCCAGATTGGTTAGAAACGCCGCTTTAAAGGTAAAAGTCCCAGATGAAGTAGCAGTTCCGGCCGGGGTGGTCACTGAAATAGTACCTGTTGTTCCTGCTGCCACCATAGCTGAGATGTTGGTGGCGTTATTTACAGTAAAAGAAACAGCTTCGGTTCCACCAAATTTCACGGATGAGGCATTAGTAAAATTGGTTCCGGTGATTGAAATAAATGTTCCGGTTCCTGCCGTGGTTGGGGTATAGGAGGTGATGGTAGGTGCATCGGAGGCAAACATCTGCCATGCCAAGTGCGGATAACCATCGTTGTCGGTAGCGTTGATGTGCCAGACAGGTAAAGTCGTAAAATCCCAACCGGTAAAAGTGCTTTGGGTTTTCATGTCGGCTGTGATTTTGCCTGTGCCTCCTACATAACTGGTTGAAGTTACTGATACTTCGGTATCCCAAAATGAATTGGTAATGGTTATTGCATTGTTGCTGTTAACATAATTGCTTTGTCCAAAAACGCCTCCCGCAGTGCCTCCACTTGCCGTTAAAACATTTGCAGCATAGCAATTGGTCATTGTAAAGCCCATAAGATTACTTGGAATTTTACCTCCACCCAAAGCACTAGATTCCATGTCAACACCTCCTACTAAGCCTCCAACAAAATTATAAGCAGAAACAGTTCCTCGAGCAAAGCTGTTAGATATTGTTGTCCCAACATCATTTACTAAACCAACCAAACCCCCAAAATGAGTCTTATTGGATGGTCCAAACGCGTCAAGTCCAATAACATTAACATTTGCACTACACTTGTTAATGTTCGTATTTGAAGCTAAGCCAACAACACCTCCAGCAACCAAAATAGCACTAATACTCCCGGTAACACTACAGTTTGATATTGTAGAAGCCCCAGCACCCCCTGCAATACCACCAACCGCGAAAAAACCACTTATATTCGCATTTGTAAGGTTAATATTGCTAATTATTGCTGTATTTATGTTAGCAAAAAGCCCCCCTGGATTGGAGCTAAAGGGAATTGTTAAACCATCAATAGAATAATCATGACCATTGTAAGTTCCTGTAAATGCAGGGTCGATACCAATAGGATTATATGGGGTAGTTGCAGAAGCAGAAGCGGAAGCATCAATGTTGGTTGTCTGAGAAAATGAAGCACCCCATAATTCAGGGAATTGAGACAGTTGAGTTAAATGGTTATATGAAGATATCAAATACGGATTTTCAACTGTACCTGCCCCTCCATCAAAAGTTGGAAGTCGGAAATCAAAAGCTGGATAATTAGTGCCATTAATAGCCCAAATAGTTTCAAAGTCCCAATCAATAAATGTTGCCACGGTTTGCATTTCAACAGTAGTTTTACCCGTACCTGCAGCACTGGCAGCCATGGTAGAAGTTTGGGTGTCCCAATAGCAGCTATTAACAGTTGCATCTGTTAACGAACCAATCAACCCACCTAAACCTATACCACTAGCAGCACTTACAGCACCCGTGGAATAACAGTTCTGAATTGTACTTGTACCCGTTGCCCTACCTATTAAACCACCTAAATTTTGTGCATTTGAACCATCAGTAACAGAACCTGTTGCATAACAATTTTTAATATAAAAACTACCACCAACATCAAAGGCCCCACATAACCCACCTCCAAAATTTGATCCAATTAACACATTAGCTGACGAATAGGATTGTTCAATGTTTTCATGAGCAGAACCTATAAGCCCTCCCACAGTACTTGTTCCACTAACAATACCCGAGCTACTGCATCTTTTCACATTTCCATTTTGTTGGTATCCAACAAGTATTCCAACAAAATTATAACCTGTAATGTTTGCATTTATCAATGTAAGATTAGATATTCCCTGTGTTACCAAGCCAAAAAGCCCAACACCAGACTCTAATGGCCTATTGATAAACAATTTTGAAATAGACTTTCCGTTTCCATTATAGTTTGCCTCAAATCGTGGGTCCGGATTCATTTTTCCAATGGGCTTAAAGCCTTTTCCACCATCCCATGAAGAGGTAGAAGTTGCATCAATATCGGCAGTTTGAATAAAATTATTATCTGATACCCACGCACCAGATGTTTGGCTCAGCCAATACAAATTGTCGAGCGTTGCAATTTGATACGGATTCTGTTTTGTGCCATCGCCTGCTGATGGGGGAGTTAGCGTTTGCGCCTTCAGCACGATTGTTGGCTGCAAAAACAAAGCAAGAAGTAGTGCTAATGCAAAAAAACCAAAATTGGCTTTTCGCAGATTGAATGAGAAAGTAAATTTGTTTTTCATAGAGCAGTTGTTGATTATTAAATGACTTTATTTTATTTTAATTTTAGCCTGCAAATGAATTTAAATAAATAGCTTTTCACAACAAAAGCATGTCCGGCATCTGGCCAAAATGCTTGCCAGATTCTGTTAATAATTGAAAAACAACGATTTGCGGAATTATTTTTGTAAAAAAAAGGTATTGGGTGTAAAGATGATTAACTGGATGGGGTATGAAGATTTTTCAAAAAAAAACTGTTCGGGATAAAAATCCCCATGTTATTCATCATTGGAGTCATCAGGAGATTGGGTGGTGTGATAACGCCGGTAATAGTTGAACTTAACCCCTGTGCAGGATTCAAATTTATCGTAGAAATTTGATTTGGAGCCAAACCCCGAATCATAGGCAATGGCCTCAATTTTATAGTTGCTGAAGGTAGGGTTATCCATCATTGCAATAGCCATATCAACCCTGAACCGGTTAGTAAATGTATTGAAATTGGAATCTTTATATTCTTTAAGCGCTAAAGCAATGGCTTTTCGTGAGCAGTTTAGTTTTTCGGCAACATCAGCAACTTTTAATTTCGGGTCCAGATAGGGTTTTTCGGTAACATAATATTCAATAAGTTGCTCCAAGATGTCGTTTTTGGCCGTTTGGGATTCCGTACCAGGCAGAATTTCAGTCGTTTTAATGCTTCTTAATCTGCTCAATAGTTCACTTTCCTGCTTGTACTTGCTTATCAGCGTATGATAGGCTTTGGTGCGTTCGACATACAACCTCGAAATCTTCCTGTACAGATAAAACATTAGTACTAATGCCAATGCCAGTATTGTAAAAATAACCTGACGGTAAATGGTTTGATCTGCCTGGTTTTTCAACTCTTTTTTAAGGATACTGTTTTCAAGTTCTTTGTTTTCGGCCTCATGGAGTTGTTCCATGGTTCGCATTATTGTTTTGTTGCCTCCTGTCGTGAGCGTATCGTGTATGATTTTTATGGTGTCGTTTATCAGCATGGCGGCATCGTAGTTATGCTGCTTTCGGTAATTGTCCATTAAAGACTGCCGAAGTTTCAACCCGAGTGATACGTCTCCAATCGAGTCGGCAATACGCACAGCTTTAGTAAGATAGGAGGTAGCTAAGCTGCGTTTTCCTGTTTCCTCGTAAACACTGGCGTAGCCGCTGTAAACCCTCGCGATACCACCGGCCAGGTTATAGCTTTTGCAAAGTTCAAGTACCTCGTCATATTCTTCAAGAGCTTTACTATACTGTTTCTGGTCAAGATAAAGGTTTGCAATATTGTATTTTTCAACGATGGGAGGTTGGGACGAATCGCTTGCTGCCAAAAGGGCAATCGCTTTGCGGTATAAGGCCAGCGCACTGTCGGGATTGGTAGTGCGCAACATCACGCCCATGTTAATGTAAGCAATTCCCAGGTTAGAAGTATCGTGGGCCTCGGCAAGTTGGCTGATCGCCAATTTATAGTATTTCGCAGCTTCATCTTTGTTGCCCATGGCGTTGTTGTTGCGGGCTATGGCTATGTAAATTACTCCAAGGGCATTAAAGCTGTCAAGGTGTTTGAAAACAGCAGTGGCCTTCATCAGGTATTCCTGGGCTTTCATATTATCGCCTTTTGAAATCAGGAGTGTACCAAATAGATGGTAGGCTGCAGCCAATTTGTACTCTTTTTTGTGTAGCTCAAATAACAATATTGCTTCCTTGATATACTTTTCGGCGGAGTTATAATCCTCTCTGTCAGCAAGTACTTCACCTAGCTTGAATGAGGAATTGGCCTGAGCCAGGGTGTCGGAAGCCTCGATAGCCATTGTCCTAGCTCTTAAAAGTATGTTTATGGCCGAATCGGAATGTCCTTTGTTGAGCCATGATTGAGCTTTTATTCCCATCATTGCTATTAGGGTGGAATCAGTAATGCCGTTTTTAAGTAGGAATTGAATGACTGAATCGGCATAATAAATCGCGCTGTCGGGGTTTGTTTTCAAAAACTTATCAGACCGCTCAACCAGATTCTTATAACGATCCTGATTGGATTCTGTGTTTTTATCAACAGAATTACATGATTGCATTATGGTTACAATGATAATGCTGGCGAAAAAAAAGAAAAAAAACTGAACTTTCCGTTTCATGAACAAAGGGTTCGATGGTGATTAAATTTTTGGTAAAAATAATGATTTGGACATCATTCAGGCTTAATGCACTCATTTTTTCCTAAATACTGTTGGTCGGTGGTCAGGTTTTTGGGACATCGAATATTTTAAAATCATACTTTCGTTGTGTGTGATCAACGGGTCTTCGCCCACACCCTTTTCCCATCAAAAGTTACAGCCACTTTCATGATGTTGGTGCAGCCCTGTTGGCGCAGCGTTGCTTCATATTGGCGGTCTTCAATTTGTTGGAGGGCGGCATCGAGGGTTTGGTCTTTTGTTTCGCTATTGAAAGTGTCGATGGATTTGAGTTCCATGATGATGGCCTGTTTGCTTTTATCTTTGGGAATCACACTCACATCAAAGCGGCCATAACCCGATTCTTTTTCGGAATAAACTTCGTAACGGTCTTTCAAACGAATCAGCATTCCAAGCAAAAATGCCTGAAACACCCGCTCTACTTCTTTGGTTCTGCGGCCAACATTAAAATACGAAAGCGTTTCTAAAACGAATTTTGAAAGTATCCGTTCAAAGGTTTTAATGTCGTTGGCAATGAGGGCGTTGAGCATGTCGTCCAATTCTTTACTGCCGATGCTCTCGTTAAACCAGGTTTCGATGACAGTGTAATAAATTTTACTCAGCTCAATATTCGGAATTTCAATTTGGTAAATTCTGTCCGAACCTACAAAATCGTGGTAACGGGCTTTCAGATAGCCGGTTTGCACCAGAAAGGAAAGAATATGTCCGCGACTGTTTTTCAGGAAATCGAACGAAATGTTTTCATCAATTGTTGAATAAACCGGAATATTGTTCATCGCATCCTCAATATCCTTCTTCACAGTATTATCCGAGTCTTTAATAAGGTTGTGCACAAGCGCATTGGCGCTGGTACTAAGCCAGTAAGGCTTAAATTCTCCGTTTGAATCGGCAAAACATAAGATTGACCAGGGATTATAAATCTCTTCATTGCCAAAATAGTAACCGTTGTACCAGTCTTTTACTTCATTTCTTAACATTCCAAGACCAAAATCGTTAAGAAACTGATCTACTTCCCGTTGTGT
>CAJATL010000192.1 GCA_903944895.1 uncultured Bacteroidota bacterium | reverse complement strand
TGCAAATAAAAACGCCGGTATACGTGGCTTTGCTCCGGCGTTTTTTTAAATAATAAAACATGAAACCCACATCCTTTAGGAATGGCGGGTAAACCGCCAATTTGTGGTTATCAGTTGTTATTCAGATAGTTACAATGTTATTTCTTTAGCATCCTATCTGATGCCAACCATTGCCAAAATTAGTGCGAAAAATATTTATTGCAACAAATTTTATCTGTATCATTTGCAAGGGGTTATCTTCGGTTGTTTTTTCATGCGGAATCGCTGAGGAAGTCCCACTTTCATCCCAGATACCATTCATAACATACCCACCAGAAATTCCCGTTCCAATGCTAACAATGTTATTGGCACAGGTAAAAGTCCCGCCGGCAAGTTCGATACCTTCCATATCTGAAGCAACATTGGTTGATGCCATTGTAAGGCTGTGAACAAAGTTCCCTGAAATGGTGTGTGTACCTGTTGCAGGACCGTTGTAATAAATTCCGGTAACACACGATTTAGCGGCGGTAGTCTGAGTGTTTATGATGTTATAAACAGTATTTCCATTTACAGTTTGGGTTGTTCCGGTAGTGGTGCTGGTTTGCGAAATACCTATGGCCGAAGCCGATGTTCCGCCTGCTGTTTGTAAACTTGCCGATTTGAGATTATAAACGGTGTTGTTGGAAATCGTATTTGAACCGGACACTGTTTGGATGCCCCTGTTACGTGATCCCGCATTAACGCCGGAATAAGCATTGGTCAGGTTGGCAACCGTATTGCCCGTAATTACTGTTGTTAAAGTGCCTGCACTATAAATTCCATACACGTCCTGTTTAATTAACGATAAGGCCGCTGTGGAACTAACGTGGATGCTGTTCGCAGTCTCACGGCTGCCGATAAGGTTATTGGTAAGCGTGGTCGTGGAAGCAATAGTTCTCACATAAATGGACTCGAAACCATGAGAATAATAGTTGGAACCCACTGTAGTAATTGCGCCAACATTGTTGCCGGTAATATTTACAGTTCCATTACTGTTTTGAATCATTCCGTGAGAGGTGGAGTAGTTGTTCGATTGGCCGTCGAAAATAACAGCAGGAGCTGTGGTATAGCCTGAACCACCTGTAAATTCGGTAAATCCGGTAACTACACCTCCGCTGACAGTGGCATTTGCCGTTGGCATTGTTCCACCGGCAGGTGGGGCAGTAAATGTTATGGCTGGTGGATTCGCTGAGTTATAAAAACCTCCACCATCAAGAAGGTTTATTGCTGTAACCACTCCTCCAACAATGGTGGTAGTTGCTACCGGTAAAGGTGTTGTTAGGGTAATCGAACCGGTGCCTGTGCTTGCCCCGATTGTATTTCCACTTACATCAAAATTGCCGGTAAAAAGGAATATCCCATCCCAGGGATTATCTTCCTTGCTGCTGTAAGCAATATTGGCGATGGTATTATTTGAAACCGTTGTGGGGGTCACTGTTCCTGCGTAGGCATAAATACCACAAAAATAAACCGCACGCTGTCCAACAAAAGACCAGGCAGCACCAGCACACAAAGGTTGACTTCCCCCGATGTAATTTCCGCTAATCGTATGCTCCGAAAGCGTGCTTACGCGGATGGCATTGTAGGCTAAAGGATTTGCTGCAGCCACAAAGGCTGTAGTTTCGTAAATACTGTTACCCGAAATTGTAAAGCCAACCGAACCGCTGTTAATATTAATTCCGTTTGAACTTATTGCGGTTTGAAAAGTATTGTAAATATTGTTGTTACGGATAATACAATTGTTGTTTTCGCGGCCTCCGGAGCCTGAAGAATGTATTCCATTGTAGGGTCGGTTTGAACCCGAACAGGTGATATTACAATATTCCAGAATATTGTTGTCGTTTCCGTTTCCAACAGAACTTCCTCCAAAAGTTACGACACCTATGGCTGAACTTTGCGATGATGCATTGAAATTACAATATTTTACAGTATTGTTTTCAGCAGAGTTTACCAAACGCAGGGCTGAGGCGGCGGCTTCAATGCTTGTTCCGGTAATGGATAAACTGTTTGTTGATCCTGATTGGCCAATCCTTCCATCAATAGTCACATTGTCGGCTCCATCCAGACTAATTACGGAAAAATTACCCGTTGCGGAAATCACAGAAGTAACTGTCGGATAAATCAGCACCGAAGTGTAGTTTGCGCTTAGGGTGCCACTGGCATTGAGTACAGCTGAAGCGGATTCTGTTGTATTTCCTGTAATTTGAAGCACAATCTGCCCGGTGAGTGTTCCACCGTTAATGGCAGCAAAAGCTGACTGCAATGTTGAATAATTTGCACCTGGTCCAACCGTTCTGGTGGTTTGTGCATTCAGGTTTTGGGCAAAAAAAATGGTGCAAAATAAGCATGCCTTTAAAATAAAATAGAATCTTTTCATAATACTTAACTTGAATTTTGTGTGAATAAATTCAGAAAAGCATTTATAACAATGAGCCCAGTCTAAAAACTGGTTGATTTTGGGCTAAAGCCCGGTAACTACCTGATTTTCAATTGCCCCGACCTTAAGGTCGGGGCAATTGATGTTCGTGATATTCAGGGCTTTAGCCATATTTTTTTATTTTTGATGCCTTTTTAGACCAGACTCAAAGATATAATTACTGGGTTTCAAAAGTACAACAATACGGCGGTTTTCTAATCCTTATTTTTAAGTATTTGGTTAACATTATCATGATTTTGAAAAGAATTGTTATTTGATAAAATGCCTTTCAATGACACGAAGCATCCTGGTATTCCAGGTCGGCTTGAACTCTCGATAGGGCGCCCTGGTATTTCATTGTAGCTTTGGATATGATTTTATTTTAGTGCACAAGGTAATGTTTTCATAGCTTTTTGCTGTGTGCAGAGGTTTTGTAATTATCCGAAATTTCTTACTTTCGTCAAATCAAAAAATGACTTTATGAAAACACGAGTATTACTTTTCTTTTTATTGTTGAACCTTGGCTTGCCATTGTTTCCGCAGCATTTTTGGCAACTTTCGGAATCAGGCACCATCAAAAACCTGAACAATGTCGGTTTTATCTCAACCGAAACCGGCATAGCCGTGGGTGATGCCGGGACGATTATTTATACCTCAAATGGTGGTGTCGACTGGTTGCCGGTGGCTTTGGGCGTTTCGTCAGATTTGCGTGGAGTTGCCTTTGCCAGCAACGAAAGGGTTTTTGCTGTAGGTGAGATGGGGACTGTTTTGATTTCTGAAAACCACGGACAATCCTGGCAACAGATTTTTATTCCAAATGTGGAGTACGACCTCCTCGACATCAGTTTTGACTTGGCTTCCGGAAGAGGCGTCATCACCGGCCAAACCAATGCCATCATCGTTACCAGCGATTTTGGAGAAACATGGACGGTGGTAAATGATGGTTACATGAGCACATTTTATGGGGCTTCGATGGTTAACGCAAACATGGGAATCGTCGTGGGATGGAACTCGGTTTTTCAACCCTTGCTGGGTTACACCCTCGAATGGCAAACCTGGGATTACCAGAACTTTTACCCAACCTGGGGTGGTGTGATGTATGAAGGCCTTGCCAGAGCCTGTAAGTTCACCGACGAAAATCATGGTTTTGTCGTCGGCACTTACTTCGTGCCCGGTGGCGGTTTTCTTGCTCCTTTTGGCGGTTGGAGCAATAACGCCTGGGATGCAACAGATTTCCCGCAACCTTTAACCTGCATCGATTTTAAAAATTCTTTCGGGGTAATTGCCGGTGACAATGCTTATCTCGCCGAATCGCAGGATGGCGGACTAAGCTGGGAAACCATCAGTCTTAACATCGGCTCCAGCCAGTTAAACGACATCAAATTGATTGGAAATACGGGTTTCATCGTCGGTGGTGGCGGGATAATCCTAAAATTGATTTCGACAGTTTCGGTTGATGAAACTGAGATTGATGGTTGGAAGATTAATTGTTTCCCAAATCCCGCCACGAACGAAATTCATGTCAGTGTTCCCTTCACCGATCAGGCTTTTACTGTTTCGCTTTCTGATATTTCCGGTTCAGGAAAAATGGAAGTTCCCTACAAAAAGGAGAATGGTTTGCTTACGATTAGAGTGGCTGATTTTCCACGGGGAATTTATACTTTGGTTGTCGGAAATAGCGAAGGCAGGTTTTGCAGAAAGGTTGTTTTGATGGAGAAGTAATGAAAAAGCCATGCATCAAAAACAATCATCTTACTTTTTAATCCTCAAACATCCAAATAATTACTCGTTTTTTGGCAGCTAATTTCTATCAGGAATTATTTTAGAAAAGCTTTCATTTCATCGAACTTTTCCTGAATCAGTTTGTAACCATGATCGTACAGGTCGGCCCGTTTTTTCAAGCTGCTTTCGGTGCGCCCGATGGCATAATCAGCCGAAGGTGCAATCAGGAAAAGCTTTCCTTGCTTTTCCATCTGATCACAGAAATCCAGGGTATTGTTGTATTCCTCATTCCGGCTGAGCATGGCTCTCATAAACTCAGGATGCTTCCTGAATGCAAATTTTATCAGACTGGAATTTTTCGTTTTTCCTTTCCGGTAACCCCTGGGGCGGGTAAGAACGACAACAGCTTTAGCGTGTTTGGTTAAAGCATATTTTGCAGGAATCGAGTCGGCAACCCCGCCATCATAAAATAGCCGGCCATCAATCGAAACGGGTTGTGAAATAACAGGAATGCTCGACGTAGCGATAAGTGCTGTGCTCATGCCGATTCTGGCTATGTCTTTTTTTGTAAGGACAACACTTTTTCCTGTGGCAAACTCGGTAATTACGACATCAAATTCGGCGGGGTTATCAAAAGCAGCTTGTTCATCAAACGGCACCAGCTTTTCAGGAATTTCTCTAAAAATAAACGGAACGTTAAAGTACGAGCCTTTGGTAATCAGGTGATAAAAACCCATAAAACGTTTATCGGAAGGAAATTCGACATTTACTTTCCAGTTTCTTCCTTTCTGTCCCGAAATATAGGAAGCTCCGGCACAGGCCCCGGCAGAAACGCCGATGATCCGGTCGAAATGAAAACCTTTTTCAAGGAAATATTCCAGCACCCCGCTGGTAAAAGCGCTGCGCATGCCACCACCCTCAAGAACAATACAGCTATTTGTCATCATTATTATTTACGGAAAGATAAAGCAACCAAAATCAGATTATCCTGATGAATTAATTTCGTGTAAAAAAAACATTCTCTTTGCCTTTCTTACGCCTTACGCCTCTCAATACTCTTTTTTTACTCCTCTTTCCTCTTTCCTCACGCCTTATGCCTCCCGCCTTACGCCTAATTCTTTGGCTTCTTTTCCTGTAACCATAAAATCTGTCCGGTTCGCGGGCTGCTGCCTTTTTCCATGCGGTTGTAGCTGTACAATTTTGAAAGTTTTATCCCGTAAAGTTGCGAAATTGCAAGCATTGTATCACCGGGAACCACCGTATGAAATGCTGTTTCTGCCTTATTTTTCTTCTTTTGGAGGTAAATCATCTGGCCTTCTTTCAAATTTGAGGCTTTGCTCAAATCGTTGTACTTCCATACCTGGTAAGCATAAATGTTAAAATCGCCGGCAATTTTATAAAAATCATCTCCGGTTCGGGCGAAAATGAATTTCCGGTCATTATTTAAAAAAATCTTCCGGTCGTTTTTCCAAACAGCAAACGCCTCATATTCGCGTTCTTTTCCTTTTGGGATTTCGTTGGGAAAGGGTGTTATGGCAATGGGTGGCCCTTGATTAATATCTAATTTATAAAGTTCAAATTCTTCGATAATGTTAATTAAAAGGTCAGCATATTTTGGGTTGGTGGCGTAACCGGCTTTTTTCAAACCCCTTGCCCAGCCTTTATAATCGGTAATTTCGAGGTCAAAAAGAAAAGCATACCTTTCGCGCTGGCTCAGAAAAAACGAATGGTCCTTGTACGAGTCGTAGGCATGCTTGTATTTTCTGAAACATTCGTCGGGAGCATCATCGGTCATTCTGATAAATTCACCATCCCATCCCAAGTGACATTTAATTCCGAAATGATTGTTGGCCTCAGTGGCGAGCCGACTGTTGCCGCTGCCCGATTCCAAAATTCCCTGCGCAAGTGTAATGCTTGCAGGAATCTTAAACTCATTCATTTCCTGGATGGCAATATCGCGGTATTTATCGATGTATTCCAGCTTGGAAATTTTTGGTGCCGACTGAGCTGAAATCATCTCAAAACCTGAAAAAACCAACAGAAGCGAAAAAATGGAAAAATGAAAGGTTGAATTGATTATCCGATTCATGTTTTTATGCTGAAGGATGCAAAATTAAGATTCCATTTGGAATTCTCTTAATAAAGCAAAACCCTGATAATTATTGTTTTTGACCACTGAAAAGCCTCCGGAAGCGCCCACCAATTTAATAAATCTGCCTTGCCAACATGTTGGCCTCCGGCAGGTTTTCAATCTTTCCGATGTCCATCCAAAGGCTGTTTTTTGGCTCGTAACCAACAATTTGAAACGTGTCTGCCAGTCGGAGGTAAGTTTCGATAATGGAGAATTTTCCCTGCTCTGTCATGAGGGTAAAAATTTCAGGGTTTATGATGTGGATACCGTTAAATGCAAAATCCTTCGGGTTGGTGGCATTTTTCCGTGAAAGAATTACTTCGTTGGTTTTTGTGTTTTTCCATCCGGTTAACCGTTTTTCGTCATCAAAAATCAGGTAACGTGAAGTTGTTCTTTCCTGGACGAACAATGTCGCCAAAGCCTTATGCTGATGGTGATGACGGAGCATTTCATCCGGATTTATGTTGGATAAAATATCGGCATTGTGAACCAGGAATGGTTTCCCGTCATCAAAAAACCAGGCAGCTTTTTTCAGGCCTCCACCGGTGTCGAGAAGCATCTCACGTTCATCCGAAATTTCGATGTCGATTCCGAAAGCATGATTTTCGTTGATAAAACCGATCACCTTGTCGGGAAAATGATGAACGTTGATGATGATTTGTGTTATCCCTGATTTTTTTAATTTCAGGATAAGCCACTCCAGCGCAGGTTTTCCGTTAACCGGAACAAGCGCTTTGGGAATTTCATTAGTTAACGGACGCAATCGGGTGCCTAATCCGGCAGCAAAAATCATGGCTTTCATTGGTGAGTTAGAAAGGTTTAAAATTGCTCATTTCACGATTTTTCGGGTTTGCAGAGTTTTTCCTTCGAATCGGCGGTTTGCTTGCAGCTTTTGCATTCAAATTTGTCCTTTTCCGAATGTTTGGGTTTATCTTTTTTGCACATTTTTTTCGACATAATTTTGGGCTTTGCGTTTGTCAGATTAACACCTCAGATTTTTTCTTGTTCACGATGCCTGACAACTAAATTAATTCCAGGGTAGTTTTGTAAATTCCGGGCTAACTGATCCGCACAGTAAACGGAGCGGTGCCGGCCTCCCGTGCAACCAAAGCTGATCATCAGGTTTGAGAAATTCCGGCTGGTGTAAGTTTTTACCGAACCCTGAACCATGCGGAATGCGCTTTCGATAAATTCGCCAACTTCCGGAAAAGTCTCCAGATAGTCTGAAACCTTAGTGTCGAGGCCTGTAAATGCTTTGTATTCCTCGTATCTGCCGGGATTGGGCAGCCCACGGCAATCAAAAACAAAGCCGCCACCATTGCCGCTCAAATCGGCAGGAATGCCTCTTTTGTAAGAGAAACTGTTGATTTCGACTGTAAGTTTTGGAGAAAACATTTCTTTAATATTTTGATTGGAAACCAAAAATCCGAGGCATTTTTTTAATTCAGGGAGATTAGAAGGGATTTTATCATTTTCGAGAAGCCAGTTAATATTTTCGATGGCTTTGGGGATGCTCTGGAGAAAATGCTGTTTTCTCTCAAAAAGCCCCCTGAAACCATAAGCCCCAAGCGTTTGTAACACCCTGATGAGCGCAAAATGATAATACTGCCGGCGGAAATCTTTTATCGAATCAGGTTCAATTGCGGCAGCTTTGGCAATATAATGATCCAAAAGAAATTCACGTGTTTCAAAGGGCAGGTCGGCACGCGCCTGGAAAAGCAGCGAAGCAAGGTCGTAATGAAGCGGTCCTTTCCGGCCACCCTGAAAATCGATAAAGTAAAGAGTGTCATCTTTTATCATCACGTTTCGGGCCTGGAAGTCGCGATAAACAAAGTAGCGGTTTTCAGGAATCATCAGCAAAGCCGCAAATTCCCTGAAATCCAACTCCAGCAAATATTCGTCGAAAGGAATTTGGAGTGGTTTCAGAAAGTCATATTTAAAATAATTTAAATCCCAAAGGTAGGCTTGACTGTCAAATTCGGCAACAGGATAACAGGATGAAAAATCGATGTTTTTGCCGGCAACCAGTTGAAATTGAATTAAATCGCTCAGAAGTCTTTTATAATAATCTAAAAACTCAGCCGAAATTCCGTCTCTTTGCCGTAAAATGGCAAGCCTGTCAAAAAGTATTTCATCTCCCAAATCCTCAATCAGGTAGCATGAAAGGTCTTCACTCACACAAAAAACCGAAGGCACTTTCAACCCGGATTTGCGAAATTGGCGGCTGAGGCTGATAAACGCTTTATTTTCGGCTGGGTTATCGTTAAAAGCACCTACAACTTGGTGCGATTTACCGGTAATCCGATAATACTGTCGGTTGGAGCCGGATGATGGCAATGCTTTAATTAGGATGGGGTCTTCGAGGCTCCAGCTCAGAAAAAGATTGCTAAGTTTTTTTATGATTATTTCGTTCAAAATGGTACGGTTTTTAATGGTCAAAAATATATATTTAAGCCTGATTGGCTCTTTACAATTGGTTAACACAGACGTTAAACTTAGTTAAATGTAAATTATGCTTTTTTTACAGCAAAGCAGATAGTTCTATTTTTGCAGGAATAATTGATAAATTTAAAACTTATAAAATATGAAACAAGTACTTAGTATTTCGCTTTTTTTAGCCTTTACCATGATGTTTTTTGGTGCACCTCAGCAAATCAAGGCACAGAATGCAGGTTCGAGCGGTATCGAAATTGGAAATGAAGTTGGTCAGGATTTGGGCGATTTTGAAGCCTATGGAGCCGACAGTACCATGTTAAAGCTCTCACAGTTACGCGGTAAAATGGTTTTGCTGGTGATGTGGAATTCACTTTGCGGCCATTGTGTCACCGAAAATGTCAAGTTCATTAAAACCTATGAAAAATACAACGGCAAAAAATTCAAAAAAGGTAACGGTTTCGACGTTTACTGCATTGGTCTGGATAAAGAACGTGCAACCTGGATTGATGCACTCGACAAACAAAAATATCCATGGACGAGTAATGTTTATGTTTTAGATAGCTGGAAAGATGCAGATGTCAGGTTTTTTGGCGTAAAAAATCTTCCGGGAACATTTTTGATCGATGCCAACGGGATTGTTATCGCAAAGAATTTCACTGCTGAAGAGCTTGAAGCAACACTTGATAAATACCTGGTAAAATAATTCTAATTATTTCGTCAACAAATTTGGGGGTTTTAAAAATTATTGTACTTTTGCAGCCCTGAAATTTTAGGAATTTCATTGGCTAAAGAAAATATAGAAAAATAATTAATAAGAAAATGGCAAATCATAAATCATCATTAAAGAGAATCAGGTCGAACAGGTTAAGAAAATTACGCAACAGGTATTTTTCAAAAACAATGCGCAATGCCATAAAAGAATTCAGAGGCCTGACCGACAAAGCTGTTGCTGGTGAGCAATTACCTAAAATCGTTTCATTGATCGACAAAAATGCAAAACGGTCAGTCATTCATAAAAACAAAGCTGCAAATCTCAAATCAAAGTTGACCAAGAAGCTTAACGCACTTGCCTAAACGGTAAAATCCAAAATATTTTAAAACCTCTTCTGTTTTTTTGGCAGAAGGGGTTTTTTATTTGCCGGAATTTCATACATTCGCATAAAATACCGGTAATTATGCAAAATCAATACCCTGAAAAGACCTCTATAAAACATTGGTCTGAAGATGATCGCCCCCGCGAGAAGCTTGTTTTAAAAGGAAAACCTTCCCTCAGTGATGCCGAGTTGATCGCTATTTTAATTGGATCAGGCAATCGTGAAGAATCCGCTGTAGAACTTTCGAAAAGAATTTTAAAAAGTGTAAGTGATAATCTTATCGAATTGTCGCGGCTTACGGTGAGCGATTTGGAGAAATTTAAAGGAATTGGTGAAGCCAAAGCGATTACGATTATAGCTGCACTCGAATTGGGCCGCCGCCGCAGAGGCGCTGAAGTGATGGACCGGAAAAAGATTCACACCAGCAGTGATGCTTTTGAAATTTTTCAAATGAAAATTGGCGATTTGCTGTACGAGCAATTTGCGGTTATCCTTTTAAACCGGGCCAACGAAGTTATTCAAACTGTAGTTGTGAGCGACGGAGGCGTAAACGGCACGGTTGCCGATCCAAGAAGGATATTTAAACTGGCCATCGAAAACAATGCAGCTTCAATTATTCTTGGCCATAATCATCCGTCGGGTAACCTCAAGCCGAGCGAATCCGACCTCAAACTCACCAAAAAAATCAAAGAAGCTGGCTTATTACTAGATATTAATGTTTTGGATCATGTAATCGTGGGCATCGAAAAGTATTACAGTTTTGCCGATGAGGGTGTGTTTTGATGCAGGTAATTTATGAGGACTGACTACGGAAGCGTGGATATTAGTTTTAATTGCCATTTTTTAGTTCACAACGACCAATCGAAATCATTTTTCATTTTACTGCATATTTTAGCAATTCAAGATAAACATCCTGCCAGCCTTCCCAGCGGTCAAGATTACCAAGCGTTTCATTATGCCAGAGGCTGATAAATGTTCCATTCACAGCTTTTACTTCATCAACCATTTTTTTAATCCTTACAAGCGCTTCTTCCGGCGAAAGCTGCTGATAATCTCTCAACGTGCCATCCATAACCTGAAAAGGATGAATTCGTAATTTGGTTTCTGTTTCCAGATCGAGATCATAAAATAAATACGGATCACAAATTCCTGCTCTGAATCCGGTTTCTGAAGCATAACCCATGGTGTAGTCGTCGGTAATATCTAGGTTAATCAGGTTTCGGTAGGTGGTGGGGAAGTTTAGCTTTAAAAAATGCTGTCTGCTTTTTGTGATTTCCCGGTTAAGAATTTTAGCCAATGATTCGATTTCGATTTTCAGCAATTTAACCGACGAATTTGATGCAAAGGAAGGGTGAATGCCAACTTCGGCATAGTCGCCCAGTGATTTGATCAGGCGCTGGAATTCCCTGCTGTTAACCGGGATATTTTTATCGAATTCGCCATATTCGGCAAAAAGTATAAAATAAAGCGGAGAAAGTGCGTATTCCTTTTGAAGCTGCAATTGCAAGTCATAAGTGTCAAAAGGATCAGTCATCAGGCCAGCCAGAACTTTTACCCGCTCAACAATTTGAGGAAAATCAAATTTTAGCAGTGCTTTAAGCACACCACCAACCGTTCGCACAACGCCTTTGAGCCGAAAAGAGTAAGCCGAGTCGATGTCGTAGGTTGGAATAAATTTATAAACCCTTGTTTTAAATTTTATTTCGGGATAATGGGTCGAAATGATTGTCTTAATCATTTCAGCCCAGATATTTACAACCGGTTTTTCCAGAAAACCATGCTTGCTTGCCACGCTTTCGTGGGCATCAAACCTGCCAAAACGGTCTTTGATATAGGGCAGATATTCCTCGTACCGCGTAACCATGAAAAAAGCTGCGGCAAATGGATCAAAAGGCAGGACTGATTTTTTATCAAAAACAGGATAAAATGAGGCGGTTTTTTCATAAGATGAAAATCCAAGTTCCTGGCCTTCAATCCCGGATTCGAACAGCAAATTTGATGCGTTGAAAAAGATCCCGCAATCGGTGAATTTTTTGCAATAACTGATTTTTGGCCCGTCACAGGCCTTGTATTTTTCGACATCCTGGGTGAGTTCGAAGGGTACGCCAAGCAAGGAGTCAAAAAAGAGTTTAAAAATATAGTGTACTCTTTTGGTAATTTTATGTGTGTAAATCAGGATCATGCGATTTGTGTTGGTGATATTGCAAATGTACGCAAATTAGTTTCCGTCGGCCGGCTTTTAAAAGGCAGTTTCTGTTAAATTTGCTCCGGTTAATGTTAAGAAATAGCTTTACTTTTGGCAAAACAAATGCAGTAATTAAGCATGGAAAATTTCATCGTTTCTGCCCGTAAATACCGCCCTGCAACTTTCGATTCGGTGGTGGGACAAGGCAATATCACAACAACTTTAAAGAATGCAATCCGCAACAAGCAGCTTGCCCAGGCATTTTTGTTTACCGGCCCCAGGGGCGTGGGAAAAACAACGTGTGCGCGTATCCTGGCCAAGACCATCAATTGTATGAATCTTGCCGAAAATATCGAACCGTGCGAACAATGTGAATCTTGCGTTTCATTCAATAAAAATGCCTCATTCAACATACACGAACTCGATGCAGCCTCCAATAATTCGGTCGAAGATATCCGGAATCTGGTTGATCAGGTCAGGATTCCACCGCAGGTTGGCCGCTACAAGGTTTACATCATCGATGAGGTTCACATGCTGTCGTCGAGTGCTTTTAATGCATTTCTAAAAACGCTGGAAGAACCACCGGAATATGCAAAATTTATTCTGGCCACTACCGAGAAACACAAGATCATACCTACAATTTTATCGCGTTGCCAGATTTATGATTTCAGGCGGATTAACATCCCCGACACCATTCTCCATCTAAAATATGTGGCTGAACGGGAAGGCGTAACTACGGAGGAAATGGCGCTGAATGTAATTGCCCAGAAAGCGGATGGCGCCCTGCGTGATGCCCTTTCTATTTTTGACCAGCTTGTGAGTTTTGCTGGTAAAAATCTAAGTTATGAGTTGGTGAGGCAAAACCTGAACGTTCTGGATTTTGAATATTTTATCAACATCACGGCCAGCCTGGTAAACAACAATATTTCGAAAGCATTGCTCTTGTTTAACGAAATCATCGAATCTGGTTTTGATGGCCAGCATTTTATGATGGGATTGGGAGATCACCTCCGTAATATTCTGGTATGCAAAGATCCATCAACGATCCGGTTACTGGAAGTTGGCGACACTATCCGCGAAGCTTATCAAAAGCAGGCGGCAGGCTGTCCGGTCGATTTTCTGCTGAAAGCGCTCGATGCCATCCAGAAAACTGATTTTACCTATAAAAGCAGCAACAACAAACGGCTTCACCTCGAAATTGCACTTTTGCAGATGGCCGCAATAACGCAACCCCGACAGACTAAAACTGAAAATCAGCAAACTTTACTTGTTGACGAGAATAAAAAAACTGAACTAAGCACCGGAATTGCCGAAAAGCCGGCCATATTACCCGTTTCGAATATTGTTAAGCCTGAAATAAAACCGGCAGTACCGGAAAATAAACCCGGTTTTGAACAGCAAGCTCCAAAACCAGCGCCTTCGCCGGCAAAAGGATTATTTCCACGCACTATTTCTATCAAGCCGGAAGTAATAGTTAAGCCAGTTGAGGAAAAAGATGTCGAGATTGATATTTTTGATACGGATTCTGACGAATTTCTTAATTCCAAAAGTCTAAAGGTCGAAGATGTTGAAGAAGCCTGGAAGGAATTTGCCGAAAAAATAGCGCAGGGACAACCTAATTTGATGAGCACTTTATTGTCGAGCAAGCCTTATCTGGGTGATGGTTTTGAAGTTAAGTTTGAGGTTAAAAACTCCCTTCAGGAAAAGGAAATCGATCTGGTGAAGGGCGAGATGGCTCTATTTCTGCGCGAACGTTTGAATAACAGGTTTATCCGGATCAAAATCGAGATAATTCTGGATGTTGAAAATGTTCGCCCTTACAGGCCCGAAGAGATATTTAAGCACATGGCCGAAAAAAATCCTGCAATCATTAAACTAAGGCAACGTTTTGGGCTGGAGCCGGATTATTAAAAAAACCAAAATCAACAGGTTTTTCTATTTCTGAATTGCCCACACCGGAAATTCATCCAACCTGATATCAAACACAAAAGTTCCAAGCAGATAGGTCATCACAGTAATAATAACCGCACCAATCAGATTCAGGAGTAATCCGGTTTTGGCCATTTGAAAAACCGTAACCCTGCCTGTCCCAAAAACAATGGCGTTGGGCGGAGTAGCCACCGGCAGCATAAACGCCATCGAAGCCGAGAGTGTGGCAGGTAACATAAAAAGCAAGGGGTTTGTGTTTGTACTGATGGCAATGCCGGCAAGGATTGGAAGTATCATTTCCGTTGTAGCCGTATTCGATGTAAGCTCGGTTACAAATGTGATTAGTAAAGCAATGACTAAAATCACGAGGATCGGATTATAATCTGCCACAAAAATCATTTGTTCGCCAAACCATCCCGAAAGTCCTGAGTCTTTGATTCCGGAAGCCAGGGCAAAGCCGCCTCCAAAAAGCAAGATAATATGCCAGGGCATTTTTGATGCTGTTTCCCAGTCCATAATTTTTTTTGAACTGCTTTTTTTTGATGGAATGATGAACAGCAAAATGACCATAAACACGGCAACGGTTCCATCGTCGAGAAAAGAACTGTTTGGAAAAAGATTTGCCCATCCGGAGATTTTAGCAAAACCAAAATCCAGATCAACCCGAAAAATCCAAAGTAACGCAACCAGGATAAAATCGGCCATGACAATTTTTTCTTCGAAACTCATTTTACCTAATTCGCGTAACTGGTCGCGAAAAGTGTGTTTATGAATATTTACCCAGTGATGCTTTTTTGGTTTGTACATAAAGTGCAGCAAAAGCCAGGTGCAAATAAAAATGAGTATGCTGATCGGAAAGGCAAAAAGCAGCCAGGATGCAAATGAAATTTCTGGGGCATTTGGGAAATAAATATGAAAAATCCGCACGAACGACAGGTTTGGCGGGGTTCCAACCAAAGTGGCTATGCCGCCGATGGAAGCGCCATAAGCCACTCCAAGCAGCAACCCAACAGAATAATCTTTAATCTGGTTTTCGCCAATAGCCTCTTCGAGTTTATAAATTACCGAAATTAAAATTGGCATCATCATCATGGCCGTTGCTGTATTCGACATCCACATCGAGAGAAAAGCAGTGGCCAGCATAAAGCCCAATAAAATCCTTCCCGGACTTACACCTGTAATCATCAGAATCTGAAGCGCAATCCGGCGGTGTAAGTTCCATTTTTGCATGGCCAGCGCAATGATGAATCCGCCCATAAACAGAAAAATGACACTGTTAAAATAGGTAGCCGAAACAACTTTGGTATCCATGATCCCAAGAAGAGGAAAAAGAGCAACCGGAAGAAGCGAAGTTATTGCCAGCGGTATGGCTTCGGTAATCCACCAGATGGCCATAAGAAAGGCGACAGCAAGGGTGCGTGTTACTGCCGGTTCACCAGGCTGAAGATCGGCAAATAAAATGATGAGCAGTGAGATGATAGGGGCAATGATGAAACTTATGACCGATTTTGTTCTCAATATTTTTTATTTTAAAAATCACATCCTCAAAAAGACACAGCGAATGTAGCGATTTCTTTAATGTTAGCTGGTTTTCTTTAATTATTTTGGGAAAAAAATCACCCTTTTTTAGTTAGCTTTGCGGCAAATTTTAAATATTCATTGTCGATGAGAAAATTAGCTGTTGTAGCATTTGGCGGAAATGCATTATTGCAAAGTGGCCAAAAAGGCACGATTGGAGAACAGGAACAAAACGCTTACGAAACCAGCGAAAAATTATTGGTTTTAATCCAGGAGAAAAATTACCATCTGGTCATCACCCACGGAAATGGCCCGCAGGTTGGCAATTTGCTGCTGAATAATACCGCCGGAAATAAACTTTATGGATTGCCGGAAATGCCACTTGATATTTGTGTGGCCTATTCGCAGGGATTTATCGGCTACATTATTGAGCAGCAGTTGCGCAATGTTTTGATGGCCAACGATCTCGATCGTGATATTATCACCATCATAACCCAGGTTCTGGTAAATAAAGATGACCCGGCATTTCAGAATCCGACAAAGCCGATCGGTCCGTATTACACCAAAGAAGAAGCCGATGCAATCCAGAAAGAAACAGGTTCGGTGTTTGCTGCCGATCCACGGGGTAGGGGATGGCGCAAAGTAGTTGCTTCACCGCGTCCATTGGTTATCAACAATAAAATCTCTATCGAAAAAATAGCCAGGCAGGGTACCATTGTGGTTGCCGTTGGCGGAGGTGGAATTCCGGTTTTTTATGTCGAAGAAAACAAACTTCAGGGAATTGATGCTGTGATTGACAAAGATCTTGCTTCGGCTTTGCTGGCAGCTCAGATTAACGCTGATAAGTTATTTATTTTAACCGATGTTCCAAAAGTGTGCATCAATTTCAATACGCCCCAGGAAAAATCGCTCGATCGGATGAATATTTATGAGGCAAAGAAATATCTTGCCGAAGGACATTTCGCCGAAGGAAGCATGGCTCCAAAAATCAGGGCAGCAATTTATTTTGTCGAACACAGTGGTAAAGATGCTATCATTACCAAAACCACCAAACTTGGCGTCGATAATGGTGGAACTCGAATTGTTATCGTTTAATTATCAATTAATACATACATTTTATGGCATTTAATTTAAGAAATCGTAATTTCCTTAAACTATTGGATTTTACACCACAGGAAATCAAATTTTTACTTGATTTATCAGCAGACCTGAAAAAGGCAAAATATGCCGGCACTGAGCAGCAAAGATTGAAAGGCAAAAATGTTGTACTGCTTTTTGCAAAAGATTCTACCCGCACACGCTGTGCTTTCGAAGTCGCAGCGCTTGATCAGGGTGCACACGTAACCTACATTGGCCCTTCCGGGTCGCAGATGGGCAAAAAAGAATCGATGAAAGATACGGCCCGCGTGCTTGGACGCATGTACGACGGAATCGAATATCGCGGTTACGGCCAGGATATTGTTGAAGAACTTGGAAAATATGCCGGAGTACCTGTTTGGAACGGGCTTACCAACGAATTTCATCCAACCCAGATCCTTGCCGATTTTTTGACAATGCGTGAATTTTGCGATAAACCGCTCCACTCGGTTTCGTTTGCTTATCTTGGAGATGCCCGCAACAATATGGGAAACTCGCTGATGGTAGGTGCAGCAAAAATGGGAATGGATTTTCGTGCCATCGCGCCAAAGGAATTGCAGCCATCGGCTGACTTAGTTGCCACGTGCCTTGAAATTGCCAAAGAAACCGGAGCAAAAATCACCATCACCGACAACCCTGAAGCTGGCGTTAAAGGTGTTGATTTTCTTTATACCGACGTTTGGGTTTCGATGGGTGAACCTGAGGAAGAATGGAACCGTCGTATTAAAATGATGTTGCCGTACCAGATAAATATGGATTTGGTTAAGAAAACCGGAAATCCTAACGTAAAATTTATGCATTGTTTGCCGGCATTCCATAATCGTGAAACAACGGTTGGTGAAGATATTTTCCAGAAATTTGGAATCTCGTCGATGGAAGTAACTGAGGATGTTTTCGAATCTCCGGCTTCAATCGTTTGGGATCAGGCCGAAAACCGGTTGCACACGATAAAAGCTGTGATGGTTGCAACGCTTGGTTGTTAGAAATAAGCAAATCAAAAAAGTTTAAGGGTTGTTCGTTTTGCGGGCAACCTTTTTTAATGATTCAGATTTACCCAAAATAAAAAAGCCGCTTTTTTAAAGCGGCTTTTTACATCTTAAAAGAAATCTTATTTATTGATGATCAATTTTTTAGTGTAGGTACTATTGTCGTTCTTCATTTTCACCATGTAAATCCCGTTGGCGAGATTGGTAAGATTGATCTTAAAATTATTCAGCCCTGCTGAAGTATTTAAGTTTTCTCTGATTAATGTTTGTCCAACAAGGTCCATGATCGAAAATTCGATTACTGAAGGCTGGGTCAAATTTAGTTGTATCCTTAAATCAGTTTTAGCCGGGTTAGGAAACAAACTAACTTCTGCGCTGCCAAATAATTCATCATTTATGCCAACTGCCGGTAAAGTTGTGAACGACCATACTTCACTGTAAGCACTGGAATCAATCGGGCTACAGGCTCTTACCCTCCAATAATAAACCTGATTAGCATCAAGTTTGTACAATACATTAAATAATGGGCTTTCATCGTCACTGGCCGTTTGGAAATAATTTTCAGGTTCGATAAAATCCATCGTTACATCATATTGAACCTGATAACTGGTCGATCCTTTAATTTGTGACCAGGTTAATTGTGGCTTTATCGAAACGCTGTCAGCATTATTTTCTGGTAATGCCAGTGCTACCGAAGCAGCGGTAGTATAATTCCAGGTTGCAGTCCATAAAGTTGTATCGTTGTCATGCCGGGCACGGGAGCGCCAGTAATAAGTAACGCCGTACTTAAGATCTTCAGGAGTAACTCTGAAGGTATCGGTTACATAAGTGGTAGCCGTAGAAAAATCGGGGTGAATGTCGATTTGATAATCGTATTTTTTTACGCCTGATACATCATCCCATCTCATTTGTACATTCAAATCATTACCTACGCTGTTGTTATCCGGTTTTTTTAACGAAAAATTATCCAGTGTAGTAAATGTTCGTGAATCGCTCCAGGCAGATGTGTCATTAGAATGTCTTGCCCGTGCATGCCAGTAATAAAGCGTACCAAAATTTAACTGTGACATGGTAACAGCAAAAGTGCTTCCCGAAACCAGGAATGTTTTTGCATTAGGTGAGGTGAAATTGGCATTAACATCAATCTGAATATCAAAATGTTCGACTCCACTTACATTGGAGGTTCCTACTTTGGTTTTCCATTTTAACTGAACATCAGGAATCTGGGCTGTTGCATTATTGTTTGGCTTGTCGGGTTCCAGTTTTTGAAACGTAGTAAACGACCAGACCGGAGTCCAGAATGATTCATTAAGGTTAAGATCTAATGCTTTAACCCTCCAGTAATACTGGAAATTAAAGTTAAGTTTACTGTTTTTTATGGAGGTCAGGTCAGTTACCGAGTCAACCACGATATTTGAAAATGAAGCATCCTCACTGAGTTGTACCCTGTAACTAACGGCTGCGGTTACAGCATTCCAGTCTAACATCACGTCTGGCATCTGGTTGGTTTTAGCGTCGGCAGGGGCAACCAATGCCGGAGTATCGATCCGCACCTGTGCAAAAATGAAGGAAGCGATGAAAGCCAGTATTATGGTAAATAAATATCTTTTCATGTTATCAACTTTTTATGATTATCAATTTCAAATAATTATCTTACGATGAATTTTAAACTACCACTATCTTTATCTGCACTAACTTTAGCAACGTAAGTACCAGCTTTTAAGTCGGAACAGTTAATTTTTACTTCCTGTTTACCTGCAACCGGACAATAGCTGGAAACTGTTTTAA
The DNA here is from genome assembly GCA_903944895.1 of uncultured Bacteroidota bacterium. Lineage (GTDB taxonomy): Bacteria > Bacteroidota > Bacteroidia > Bacteroidales > 4484-276 > CAJATL01. Next base: position 62,693 of record CAJATL010000192.1, on the reverse strand, counting down.
CAACTTTTCCTGATAAGTCGTAAATGCTGATAAGGATATTTTTTGGATAAGAAGTTTCAAATGTCAGGCTTGCCTCTGATTTAACAGGATTAGGGAAAATTGAAATTGTGCCGGCAATGGTGTTTTTGCTATTTACAGTTTCGTTAATTCCAACCGTATGGAAAGTTTTATCGCTGAAAACGCCTCTACCAAAAGTGGCCATATAAATATCTCCGTAATTTGTCACTTCGGGAAAAACTAAAGGTGGTATGTTGGGATCAGGATTAGCAACTGTAAAACTGGGTTTGTAAATGGTCTGTTGTTTTATCTGATAAACAGGAATCATCCCAACCCCGGTTTGATCCTTAACCCAAACTGGATTTGGATCACCAAGATTACTGGTGGTGTAAATACCGTATTCGGTTCCAATAATGGCAACATTTGATCGCATTTGTTCGATGATCGACGAGAAAACAGGCATTTTTGGCAAGTTGGAAGTTATGTCGGTAAATGTAACAACACTTGCCGAATCAAGGGCATTCGTGCTTCTGAAAACATAGGATTCATTGCCATAATTACCTAAAGTAACGATTACATGCTCGGGATTTCGTTGATCAACTGATACCGATGTGATAAATCTGTTGGCAAAATCCGGAATTGCTAATTCGTTGGTAGCGATAATACAGGCAGTACTTCCAACATCTGCTCTGAGTGAATCATAAGCAAGTGCGATGTTCGAAATACGATAGAGTTTACCGTTATCTGTTCCTACAAAAACGAAGTTTGCATCTTTAGAAACTGCAATACTGGTTGGGAAACCTGGGGTGTTGGCAATTTTCCAGAAGTCAGGTTCTTTACCAAATTTTATCACATCTTTGGTCACATAAACTGCGTTTGCAATGGCGTGAAAAAATTTAGACTGAACAACATCTTTAATGGTAATCGAATCACCGTCGGCCAGGTTCTGATCGAGCATGTGGTTAAACGGATAGGTATAGTTGTCGCTTCTTCCAACAATCATGTCGCCTTGTAAATAATCTTTATCAGCATAAAACATAATCGAATCACGCGAGTTTTCACATTCAAAATCTTCCCATAATACAAATGGGGTTAAGAATATGTTACTTCCGGGAGCAGTAAAGTTAAACGATGTCGTAGCGCCCTTATCTTCTGATCGTAAAATAACGCCTGCACCCTGACTGTAAATGAAAGCATCAGGGTTAATCACCGAAATGGCACAGGAACCGCCGTTACCACCATTAATTTGTTCGGCATATTGCGGAGTATTTCCGTTTCCGCTGATGTATTGAGTTCCATTTCCCTGAGCGCCACACAAAAATTCTTTTCTGTTCCCTGAAACTCCAACAGTGTAGCATTGCGTAATGGAAAGGTTTCTGTTTATCCGCTGGAAATTTACGCCTGTTGACGTAACGGTACCTAACGACACGCCGCGGTCGGTTGCAATGGCAAGTTTTGATGATGATGTTGGGCTAAATACGTACCTGTGATGACCGGTTGGCAAATAATATGTTGATGCTTCGTCAAAAAAACTTGAAGATACTGCACCTGAACCCCAGTTATAATATCCGCCGGTATTCCCGAATTTTTGTCCGTACCACATATCAATGCCGCCAACAAGAATTTTGTGAGCATCGTCTGGAAAAACAGCAATCGTATTATTGTAACAACCTGTTCCGTTGAATATCTCCAGTGATGAACCACCCGGCAAAATTATTTCCCAGGTTTCACCTTTATTTTCAGAAAGATAAATATTGTCAAGATACCCAAACTGACCTGTTCCAACTACGTACAGAACATTTGGATCACTTGGGGCGAAAGCAATTTCTGTACGTCCCGGGCTATTTGAAAGTGGGCTTGAGCCACTTTTAGGAGTAAAACCATACTCAGTTACAACAGAAAAATTTAGTGTTCTTGAATAAGGAACGGTAGGATTCAGTGTGTCATAAACAAAAAGAGTTGTAGCATATTCCCTGTTTTCCTTGCTTACTTCTTTTGGGTTAACAGGATTCTTTGACTGGTTGGTAAAGACAAGATTTGTGCCGCCTGGTGCAGTGTAAACCATGTTGGCAAAAGTTGCTGCAACAGTACCGTCAGAAGCAACTGAAACGCTGGCACAAGGAACTTTTCCTATTGGAACTACAGTCCTGGTTGTTCCAACGGTTTCTTTTAAATAACTGGTAGTGTCAGGAGCATTGTACACAGGATTGCTGAAAATTACTTTATCTCCGACAATCTCGTAGGTATCGCAATGAACAATCGAATCGATAGCAAGTGAGACATTAAAAATCGTTGAGTCGAAATTACTTTCTGCTACTTTCAGCCAGTTTGTATTTCCGTTGTCTGAATACCAAAGCCCTGTGTTGGTGGCTGCGTAAACCCGCTCAGAAGATGGGTCGAGAGCTATATTATTGATATAGGCCCAATCAACGGTATCGTTGAGTTGCGTTACAACCGGAGTTGTTCCTGGAATAAGTTCAAAATTATTCTGATCTGTCGATTTAAACATTCCCTGTCCGACCAGTCCGCCATAATAGGTGTCGGTTTCGGTACAGAATGCTTCACCGGTGCCGGCATAAATTGTGCCTTCACTGCTTTGCACCATGCATGTAACATAAATATTTGGAGAAATCTGATCAATCTTGTTCCAGGTGGCACCCAGATTGGTTGTTTTCCATAATCCGCCTGTAACACCAGCAGCAATCAACGTTTGCCCACCAGGATCGGTATTATCAAAAACTACTGCCCTAACCCGGCCGGGAGTATTATCAGGCCCCATTTCTTGCCAATTTAGCCCGAGTTCATTTCCTGACTTGAACTGCATTTGCAGCGCCTGTTTTCTTGCCGAAAGCACATCGTTCGGGTTAATTTTGCCAGTTATCTGATTGGAAATCATCTTATTCAGATATTCACTGGCTGCTTTATTTCCATTAATATCCTGGTTTTTTGGAATGACAGGTTGATCGTTTGAAATCCACCCACTGGCCAGGATAAAAGTAGTAAACCCAAGAATCAAGGCTAAAAAGCTAAATGGTAAAAGTTTACTTTTCATATCATTTTCGTTAGATTAATATAAAGTTAGTATTGTAATTTCAATTTTTAAAAGCGGCGCAAGGTACAAATTTTTTCAAAAATGTAAGCTAATCTGCTTTAAATACAGTCATTTTATAATAATGAATTTTTGCGTGTTAAAACAAACAAAAATAGCTTGTAATCAATGTCTTTCAATTTTCAATCAGTTTACGGCCGCTCAAAATCAGTTAACGGTGTGCCGGTTTTTACCCCTGAAAACCCCTGAAATACCCATAAAAACGACCAAATTTTGAATGAACAAAGTTGAAAAAAATAATCCAATCAAACGCTTATTAATAGCAATTCAAATCCATTTTAAATAATTGTCTGCTTAAAATATCGCTTTCGGTTAAAAATTCGTTATTCAAGCAAAAAAAATGGAGGCTGCTTCAATAAATATTTCAGCAATCCAATTGATCAGCATAGTATTTGATAGTATCCTTAACCGAAAATATTATTTTTGCCTTCTTCAATTTGTTTTAAAATTAATAAGTAACTAACCTAAATTCAACGAATATGCGAAAAATTCATTCTTCCTTAATGTTATCAGTTATTTTCCTGCTGTTTTCATTTGTGGGCCTTCAAGCACAGGAAACTTATTATGGTCTTAAATCCACAAAAAAATTAACAACCTCCCCATCAAAAGATTTGCCCCGGCCGGTTGCTTGCTGGAGCAATGCTGGCACAGCACTTTTGGAAGCGGAGCTATTAAAAATCGGTCAGAAAGACGTTGATTTATCCGAAATGGACTTCGTTCACAATGCCTATTTGCAAAAAGCCGATGTTTTTCTTAAAAATGGTGGTAAAATCAGGGTTGGCGGAGATGGTATTGCCAGTGATGTTTTTCTTGCTGCTGCCCAGTTTGGTATGGTGCCGGAAGCTGGTTTTATGAAATCTGAAAAGGATCCGTTTGGTGAAGACGCTGGTGAAATGGATGCCATTTTGCGCGGAACTTTGCGGATGGTTTTGGATAAAGAAAAAGGTGTGTTTAGTGAACGCTGGAAAAATACTTATGATGGCGCCCTTGTTAGCTACATTGGTGAGGCACGGATAAATTTCAAAGATAACGACCAGGAATTTACACCTAAAAGTTATGCCGAAAAATCAGGAATAAAACCTGGCGATTACGTTTTGATTTCTTCCGACAGCCGTCAGGAAATGTTTAAGCCGTTTGTTTTGCCGGTCAATAACAATTGGTCCGATCAAAAGGCCTATAATGTTGCTCCCGAAGATTTGGTCACGATCATGATAAATGCCATCGGAAATGGTTTTACTGTAGCCTGGGGTGGTGATTTTGTTGAGAAATCAGTCTTTGCTGCCGAAAATGTTGCTATCGTGCCCGCATCAAAAATGCCTGGTGTAAAAGCAAATGAAACCGACAAATTGGTGATGGAGCCAGTTGCCGAAGCCATCGTTACTCCAACAATGCGTCAGGAGAAATTCCAGACTTTACTGAGTAAGGAATTGAGCTACATGCTGGTTTATGGTTTAAGTAAGGATAAAAAGGGTGCCGATTATCTGGTTGCCAAAAACACCTGCACAAGTGGTGATGGTGAATTAAATCTTTCGGAAGCCTACGTCAAATTAAATACCGTGTTTTTACTACTCAATAAAAACAGTTTACCTGCCGATCTAAAGGTTAAACTTGGTCTTTAACAAAAAAAATCCTGCCATTGAGCAGGATTTTTTTTTAAATCTTTTTAATCTCATTTTTTAATATCCAGCCTACGCTTCCGTTGGCAATTTTGATCTCAAACCAGTCTCCCACATTATCGGTAATCTGAACTTTTGTCCCTGAATGGATCACAAAAAGATCAATACTTTTATCGCTTGGCGAACTCTTAACAGTTACGGTGGGTGTGAAAACGATGGCTTCATGATCTTTCTTAAACAGGCTAAACCGTTCGTTAGCCAATGAATAAGACGAAATAGCAAGAACCATAAATAATATTCCCAGCCAAAATGATGACTTTTTAATCCAGACTATCCCGACCAAAAGAAAAGTTAACGCAAAAGCTAGGGCAAGAAAAAATGAAATCAGGCTTACTACGCCCCATTGGTCAACCGTAAAAAAATGAGTAAGCGAATTCCACCAGCGAATATAGAAGAGTTCAGGTACAATCTCGATTTTGTCGACGATGTTGTTATTGGCTATTTTAAGGTTAAAAAGCACATCTTCATTACCAGGGCTAAGCTTTTTGGCTTTTTCATAATACAAAATGGCTGATGCCATATCTTTAAGTTTGAAGTATGAATTGCCAAGATTATAGTACAATTTTGAAGATTCAAAGCCATTCATCAGCACTTTGGTGTAAAGATCGGCGGCCTCCTGATATGACGCTTCATTGTACTTTTTATTGGCTTCATCGATGAGTGCCTGATTATCGTTGGCTGAGACGACAACTGAGGCAAACAAGAATAAAATTAAGATGATATTTTTCATTTTCCTCACAAGATTTATTTGAGCTCGCGCTCAATTTTGATGATCAAACTTAAGGCTTCATTATAGATATTTTCCATATTCTGAGATTTGTTGCCTGGCGCAAACCTTGCAAACTCAGTGTTGTTAAGTGTTTCGATAAACTGGTTGATGATTTCTTCACTTACCGATTTCTTCATCAAACGTTCTTTTACATTTTCGACGGATAACTCGGCTCGTGGAATTGTAAATTTATCGCTCAGATATCCCCACAAAGCCTTTGAAATCTCGATATAAAATTCGTTTTCTTTGGATTCTTTCAGATACGTAAAAGCTGCCTGCAACCTTTTCCTTGAAACTTTTGTGGCTCTTCTGTTTTTCATCAGCGCAACGTTACTCCGCCGTTCGACGTTTTTATGCCAGATAATCAAAACCAAAATGAAGAGGATTAAAGGCAAGGCAAGCAAAAAATAATAGGTGCCCGATTTGAAGAAAAACGACCCTGACGGACGAAGATCATAAGGTGAAAGTTTGATGTGCCTGATATCTTTTCCAATGTATTTGATGTCTTCCTGACTCGTTGAACCGCTGTAAACCGCACTGGACGACGATCCATCACCTTTCGAAACATTAATCTTGTATTCAGGTGTTGTAGTGCTGACATACTCCCGTTTCGAAATATCAAAATAAGCAAACTGGACGGATTTTATGGTGTAATTACCCGGATTACGCGGTATAATAAGGTATTCAAAAGCTCTCACACCCGAAACACCATTTGCATCCGACTTGATTGAATTCTTAACTTCAGGATCATAAACTTCAAAATCGGTCGGGAAATTAACCATTGGCGGGTCGATAAGTTCGATATTTCCTTTGCCTTTGAGTGTGTATTTTAAGGTGATGGCTTCATTTGCTTTAACTTCGGTCCGGTCGATTTGCGAATCGAACTGAAAACTACCGACAGCACCGCTGAAAAAATCAGGCTTATCATTCCCTGGCAAAGGCTTTACATCAATTTTTAGTGGATTCGACATTAATTTCTTTTCCACATTCTGGTACCTGCTGTTGAAAAACGGATCGTTAAAAAAGCTGTCGAAAAATGGATCAGAATTTCTCTTTTGAGCCTGTGTTCTGATCTGAGCTACACAATTTATCTCACCGGCATCAATAGTTATTACGCCATTTCGCTGAGGAACAAGGGCGAATTTTTTTATTTCGGCGGTTACATATTCTTTTCCATTAACCATTTCGCGGGATTGTGGGCCTGCTTCCTGCTTCGACAGTAAATCGGTTGCCCAAAATCCGGGAAAGGATGAAATCTTGGAGGCATCAATATTTGAAATGGGAATGGTTGTAAAGATTTTATAGGTAATGATGACCTGTTCACCCTGCACCGGGGTGTTGTTGCTGATGTAAGCTTTGATAAAAACATCATTTTCGTTGCTGCTTTGAGCGGATTGTCCGCTTCCTGATGATGATGAGCTGGCATTGCCTTTTAAAACTTTTATCGTAAGGCTGTTTGAAGCATATTGTTTTCCCTGGTAACTGATGGTTGCGGCAGGAATGGTGAAAGTTCCTTCTTTTACTCCCCGGAGGATGTAGGTAAAAACATAACTCACATCGCGTGAAACTTGTCCGTTGATGATCTGAACACTCGAACTCGTTGAAGTTCCCGGCCCGCTCACCACCTGGAAATCACTTAACGCCGGCCCCTGAAAGCCTGTGCCCTCGGCGTTTATTTTGTATTGAAGCTGGAAGTTTTCGCCCACCAGAACAGCAGTTTTTGCCAGGGCAGTGAATTGAACATCCTGGGCCATTGCTGCAGTGGTGCACCACAGAAGTATCTGAAATAATGCAATAAATATTTTTTTCATCCTCAAATTTTCGATATTAAAACTTATTAATGGCTTTCTCATTGTATCCTTTTTCGAAAATTGGATTACCAGTCTTTTTCCGATTTAACTTTTTTAGCATTTTTAAGTTTTTCCAACCTGAGTTTTTCCAGGGTTTTTTTCTCATTATCTTTTAGTGCCTGCAACATTCGCTCAGCATCTTCTTTCGAAATTTGCTTTGCTTGTGCCTGCTGGGGTTGCTGCTGGTCGTTTTTATTTTGCTGATTTTGACTTTGTTGTTGATCCTGTTTCTGATCCTGCTTCTGATCTTGCTTCTGGTCTTGTTTCTGATCCTGTTTTTGATCTTTATTCTGATCTTTATTTTGATCCTGATTCTGATCTTTGTTTTGCTGTTGTTGCTGCTGTTTTAACATTCTCCGGGCATATTCGAGGTTGTATTTAGTATCCTCGTCGTTGGGATTATTCCGGAGTGCATTTTTGTAGGCTTCGATGGCTGGTTCGAGTTGCTGGGATTGTAAAAGCGAATTGCCCAGATTATGGTAAGTGCCTGCCTTTTGAAGTGGTGTCAGGTTACCAGATGCGAGTTTCTCGTAGGTTTTCGTGGCTTCTTCGAAGCTTTTTTGTTCATACATGGCCCCACCAAGGTTAAATTCGCCTTTGGTGGAGTTTTGGTTTTTTTCGAGGGCTTTGCGGTAATCAATTTCTGCTTTTTTAAAATCGCCTTCCTTAAAAGCATCATTACCGCGGCGGATAAACTTATTCTCGGATTGTGCATCAGCAAAAAAAGTTGCTCCGCACATGGCCATAAAAAGCAAGACTATAATTCGTATGTTCATATTTAAAAAATTATGGCTCAAAACATTAAATTTTCAAAGTGTTGTCACCGAAGAGGTTTACGTTTCTGAACCTTTTTCCTCTTCTTTCGAAGATAAAAAACTCTAATAGCAGCAATATTAAAGCTGGAAGCAAAAAGTACTGAAACCGGTCTTCATAATCCGAAAAAACTTTCGAGTCGAATTCAGTTTTTTCGAGTTTGTTGATTTCGCTGTAAATTGCTTCAAGGCCTGCCTGTGAATTGTTGGCTCTGACGTAGGTGCCATTTCCGGCTGCGGCAATCTGCTGCAACATGGTTTCGTTGAGTTTGGTAATTACGGTGTTGTTGCTCAAATCCTTGCGGAAACCGATCTGGTTGCCGTTTTTGTCGTATTCCGGAATTGGGGCGCCATCAGGCAAACCCATTCCGATGGTGTAAATTCTGATTCCATTTTCGGCAGCAGTTTTTGCGGCAGCAACGGCATCACCTTCATGATCTTCACCATCGGTAATGATGATGATTGCTTTTTCGTGGTCGTTCTTGTCGAACATGCTTACCGAAAGCTCGATGGCCTCGGCAATTGCTGTGCCCTGTGTAGGCACAATGTCGGTGTTGATGGTTGATAAAAACAGTTTAGCTGCCGAATAATCGGTGGTTATCGGGAGCTGGGTGTAGGCGTTTCCGGCAAAAACAACAATTCCTATCCTGTCGTTGCTCAGGTCGTCGACCAATTTTGAGATGGCTTGTTTAGCCCGCATCAGCCGGCTGGGCTTGATGTCCTGGGCGAGCATGCTGTTCGAAACGTCTTCGGCAATAACGAGGTCGATACCTTTGCGTTCGATTTTTTCGAGTTTGGAGCCAATCTGCGGATTTGCAAGGCCAATAATCATCAGTGAAAAAGCTACAGTCAACAAAATGAATTTTACAATGGCTCTGCTTTTCGATTTGTCGGGCATCAGCAAATTAACCAACCTGGATTCGCCAAACCTGATCATGGCATTTTTTTTCCATGCAAGCATCAGCAGAAACGCGGCAATGAAAACCGGAATCAGCAAAAACATATAAAAGTAAGCAGGTTCGGCAAATTTCAACATTTGCATATTTTTAATCTCTAAGTTAAATTATGGAGTTGTTTTAAAAATGGTGTTTTTCAGTAAAATTTCGAGCGCAAAAAGTAAAATCGCAATCAGCGCCAGTATTGGGAACTCTTCGGTTTTTTTATGAAATTCGGTTACATCAATTTTAGATTTTTCAAGCTTATCAATTTCATCATAAATTGCTTTGAGTTTGCTGTTGTTGGTGGCTCTGAAATAGATTCCATCCGTCATCTGAGCAACTTGTTTAAGAATCTCTTCATCAATTTTCACTTCCATGTTCTGATATTGAATTCCGAAAGGTGTTTGAACCGGGTACGGCGCCATGCCGATACTTCCAATTCCAATCGTGTAAATCCGGATACCATAAATCTTTGCGATTTCTGCCGCTGAAGCGGGGTCGAGGGCGCCCATATTATTTACGCCGTCGGTGAGTAAAATAATTACTTTGCTGATTGCCTTGCTTTCGCGAAGCCGTGTAACCGCAGTAGCCAAACCATCCCCGAGGGCAGTTCCATCTTCGATCATACCGCTTTTGACATCTTTAAACATATTTGTCAAAATTGAATGATCGGTTGTAAGTGGCACCTGCGTAAAAGTTTCACCCGAAAAAACAACCAATGCAAAACGGTCGTTGGTACGTCCGTTGATAAAATCCTGGGCTACCTGCTTTGCCGCATCCAAACGATTTGGCTTTAGATCTTCGGCAAGCATACTGGTCGAAATATCGAGGGCAATCACAATGTCGATGCCTTCAACCGTAACATCCTGACGGCTGGAAGTTGATTGCGGGCGGGCAAGCGCAAAAATGAGCAATGAAATAATAATGACTCTGAAAACAAAAAGTAGATGATAAAGATATTGCCGGGGCGATTTTGTAACTGTGGCAAAAGGCAATGTGGTTGATATTTTTATCTCTGCCTTGCTGTGGTTGTTTTTATACCAGTACCAGGCCACCAGAATCGGGACAATGAGCAGCAGATACAGGTAATCGGGGTTTGCAAATTCTATGTTTTTCAGCATAGTTTTAATCTCTAATTTTTAACAAGGCAATGTTTTATGCGACCGTTAACTCAGTTTCTTTTTTCTCCGGTTGATTTTCAACACTGTCGGGAGATTTTTTTATCGTTGTATTATTCACAAAACCAACAGCATCAGTCATGCTTTTGTCGTTTTCTGAAGGAATTGGCAAAGCTTTGGCAAATTTCACCAGGTCAGCAAGTTCTAAAATATCCCTTAACAGGTTTTTATCAGCTTTGCTGATGGTTGAATTTCTAAAAGATTCAAGGATTTCCCAGGTTGTTAGCTCGATTGCCCGGATATTAAACCTGACTTCGATGTATTCGCGCAGGATGTCGGTCAGGCGTGTGTAATAATCTTTAACCAGGCCTTTTTGCCAGAGTTTTTCGTTTTTCAGTTCTTCGAGTGCGTTGAGCGCGATTTCATGAGGAGGCAATTTTACCTTAGGTCGTGGAGCAAAAACAGGACGGTTCTTTTTTCGCTGGTTCAGGAAATAAAGCACAAGCCCGGTTCCGAGGGCCAGGCCGAGTATCAGCAAAATCCAGGGCAGCAATTCGGCAAAAGTATAGGGAGCTTCGATAGGTCCTTTAATGCCGCGGATGGCCTGGGTTGTATCGACGGCAACCGAAAAAACATTCAATAAATGGGGCTCCGTTTCAACAAAATCCTGCGAAGAACTTCCTGCGGCGCTATAATTAAATCGTACCGGAGGAATAACATAATATCCCGAGTCGAAAACCTGAAGGGTAAGTACCTGATTAATATTTAACAAACCATTCTGGAGCCGGGTGGTATCAATTTTCGATTTTTTTACAATTTCGAGGGCTTTACTTAAGGTGTCCCCAAAAAAAGGCCATTCGAACTTATAGTTTTGAGGTAACTGCAAGCTAAGCCTTAAATTTACCTGGTCACCAATCCTGATAACATTGGTGTCGGGCCGGGCATCGGCAATTACTTGTTGCGCCTCGGTGTGTTTTAGAAAAAACACAAGCGCAACTATTAATAAAACTATTACTTTAAGTTGTTTCATCATTAATTTTTAAGCAGGCAAAATTTCGAAATTATAATCTTGCTTCCCTTCTTTTAAAAAGGTTTACCAAAGGTTTCACGTAATCTTCGTCAGTTCTGACTTTTGCGACATCAACACCACTTTTGATAAAAACTTTTTTAAGATAATTTTCATTCTCATTAAACCAGTTTTCGTAAATTTTCCGGGTCGCGGGATTTGAGGTGTCAACCCAGATATTCTGACCCGTTTCGGCATCTTTGAACTTGGTAAGTCCGATGTCGGGCAAAACGGTTTCGCGTGCATCGTAAATTCTGATGGCGATAACATCGTGTTTATTGTTGGCAATCTGGATGGCTTCATCAAATTTTTTATCCATAAAATCGGAAAGCACAAAAGCTGTACATCTTTTTTTGATGGCATTGGTCAAAAAACGAAGTGATTCGCCAACATTGGTTCCCTGGTTTTGAGTTTTGAAATCGACCAATTCGCGGATAATCCGTAAGATGTGCGAGGTTCCTTTTTTGGGTGGGATGAATTTTTCGATTTGATTACTAAAGAAAATCACACCAACTTTATCGTTATTCTGGATTGCTGAGAACGCCAGCACGGCTGCAATCTCGGTGATATATTCTTCCTTGGTGGCGTTTTTTGTGCCAAATTCGTTCGATCCGCTAACGTCGATAAGCAGCATTACAGTGAGTTCGCGCTCTTCTTCAAACGTTTTAATGTAGGGATGGTTAAACCTGGCCGTAACGTTCCAATCAATATTTCTTATGTCGTCGCCATACTGGTATTCGCGCACTTCGCTGAATGCCATACCACGACCTTTAAAAATACTGTGATATTGCCCCGAGAAGATCTGGTTTGACAGGCCCCGGGTCTTTATCTCGATTTTCCGTACTTTCTTAAAAATTTCCGCTGCGTCCATTTCAACAACTTTTCGAATCGAATTTTGAAGGAAATAAAATTTACCAGTTAATGGTTATCACACACTTAAAAAGCTTGTCACTACGGTACTTCGATCGTATTTAAGATTTCGTTGATGATATCTTCGGTGGTGATATTTTCAGCTTCGGCTTCATAGGTTAATCCAATTCTGTGGCGCATCACATCATGAGCAACTGCTCTGATATCTTCGGGAATTACGTATCCGCGGCGTTTGATAAAAGCAAATGCTTTTGCAGCAAGTGCCAGGTTGATCGAGGCGCGGGGAGAAGCTCCGTACGAAATTAACCCGTTGAATTTTTTTAAATTGTACTCAAGAGGGAACCGTGTTGCGAAAACGATATCGGTAATATAATTCTCGATTTTCTCGTCGAGATAAACCTCACGGGCAACATTGCGGGCACGGATGATATCCTTTGTTGAGACAACATTCCGGGTTGTTGGGAAGTCGCCTTCGATGTTTTGCCGCATGATTAATTTTTCTTCTTCTTTTTCAGGATAAGTAATTACCACTTTAAGCATGAAACGGTCAACCTGGGCTTCCGGGAGCGGGTATGTTCCTTCCTGTTCAATCGGGTTTTGAGTGGCTAAGACCAGAAATGGTTCTTCAAGTTTAAAGGTGTTTAAACCGAGCGTTACCTGTCGTTCCTGCATGGCTTCGAGTAAAGCACTCTGAACTTTTGCGGGTGAACGGTTGATTTCATCTGCGAGGATAAAGTTGGCAAAAATGGGGCCTTTTCTTACTATAAATTCTTCTGTTTTCTGGCTGTAGATAAGCGTTCCCAAAAGGTCGGCAGGCAAAAGGTCGGGGGTAAATTGTATCCGGCTGAATTTGGCATCAATAACGCTTGCCAGCGATTTGATGGCCAATGTTTTTGCCAGACCCGGAACTCCTTCGAGCAAAATATGCCCGTTTGCCAACAGGCCTATCAACAGGCGTTCGATCATATGTTTTTGCCCGACAATAACCTTGTTCATTTCAAGGCTTATCATATCGATAAATGAGCTTTCGATCCGGATTTTTTCGTTAAGTTCTCTGATGTTAGTTTCGATCATTTCGTACGTTTTTTTGAAAGTGACAAAGATAACTCGGTGCTATTGTTCTAATTATTTGGGCGTCGTTAATATTTGTTAAACCCTGTGTTAACAATTGTTAAGCTAAAATGAATGAAAATGCTTTTAAATCAATGTTTTACGAGAGCATGTCAGTTGAATAACAGCTACATAAAAACGAAAACGGCATCATGCAGATGCCGTTTCAAAGGTCTTAAAAAATTTATCTTAAATGCTTATTAAGCCTGTGCTGTCGGGCCTCCAAGGCTAAATGGAATTTGCTCCATGTCGGTGTCCACAATATTGCCATGCATTTGTTCGAATTTCTTGATGTTTTCCTGTAATGCTTTGAGCAGGCGTTTTGTGTGTTGCGGGGTGAGAATAATTCTTGATTTTACTTTTGCTTTAGGAATTCCGGGGAGCATTTTTACAAAATCAATTACAAATTCAGACCTGGAATGCGTGATAATTGCGAGGTTTGAATAGATTCCCTCAGCAACTTCATCGCTGAGTTCGATGTTAATTTTATTTTGTTGATTAGGTTCCATACTAAGTTTGTTTTTAATAATTTATAAAAAATGAAAACCAAAAGAATTTGTCTTTTGGTTTTCATGGTGTTAAAAATCTGTTTTATTCTTTGTCTTTACTTCTTTTTGATTCTCTTGAATGAATCAGGCTATCGTATTCTTCCCTTGAACCAACAATCAGATCTTCGTATTCTCTGAGACCGGTTCCGGCAGGAATCTTATGACCTACAATAACATTTTCTTTCAGACCAAGCAGCCTGTCGGATTTTGCATTGATGGCAGCATTTGTAAGAACTTTGGTGGTTTCCTGGAACGAAGCAGCCGAAATAAAGCTGTTTGTCTGCAATGAAGCTTTGGTAATTCCCTGCAACACCTGACGTGCTGTTGCCGGAGACGCATCCCTTGCATCGACAAGTTTTTTGTCTTTACGTTTCAACTGTGAGTTTTCGTCCCTTAATTTCCTTGCCGAAATAATTTGTCCGGCTTTAAAAATCAATGAATCACCTGGTTCGATAACAACCTTTTTGCCATAAATCCAGTCGTTTTCTTCCTGGAATTCGATTTTGTTGACGAGTTCATTCTCAAGGAATTTTGTGTCGCCCTGATCTTCAACTTCAACTTTGCGCATCATCTGGCGTACGATAACTTCGAAATGTTTATCGTTAATTTTTACACCCTGCAAGCGGTAAACTTCCTGGATTTCGTTAACGATATATTCCTGAACCTTCATAGGGCCTTTGATCGCGAGGATATCAGCCGGAGTAAGTGCACCTTCCGAGAGTGGAGTTCCTGCTTTAACAAAGTCGTTTTCCTGTGCAAGAATCTGTTTTGTGGTTGGAACAAGATAGTGTTTTTCTTCACCGGTTTTTGAGGTGATAACGATTTCTTTGTTCCCACGTTTCAGTTTTTTACCAAAAGAAACTACACCATCGATTTCGGCAACTTTAGCAGGATCCGATGGATTTCTTGCTTCAAAAAGTTCGGTAACGCGTGGTAAACCTCCCGTGATGTCACCGGATTTTCCGATAGCACGTGGTATTTTCACCAAAACATCACCAGCCTTGATAATTTGTTTATCATCAACCGAAATGTGAGCTCCAACAGGTAAATCGTATTCTCTTAAAATCAATCCGTCTTTGTCGGCAACACCGATAAGCGGGTTTTTGATTTTTTGACGTGATTCGATAACAACTTTTTCGTAGTAACCGGTCTGCTCATCTGATTCGATGCGGAACGTTTTATTTTCCAAAACGTTGCTGAACTCAAGCTGTCCTGAAACTTCCGAAATAATTACCGCGTTGTAAGGATCCCAGATACAGATCAAATCTCCTTTTTTAACGGTATCGCCGTCTTTGAAGAATAAATTGGATCCGTAAGGTAAGTTACTTGAAGTAAGGAAGATTCCGGTTTTTCTATCAACAATCCTCATTTCAGCCGAACGACCGATGACCACTTCGTATTTTTTGTCCTGACTTTCGTAAGGCACCGAACGAAGTTCATCAATTTGGATGACGCCATCATATTTGGCTTCGATTTTGGATTGTGACGAAATATTGCCTCCGGCCACACCACCCACGTGGAATGTACGCAGTGTAAGCTGTGTTCCTGGTTCACCAATTGATTGGGCAGCGATTACTCCTACTGCTTCACCTTTTTGAACCATTTTTCCGGTGGCCAGATTACGCCCGTAACATTTGGCGCAAACGCCATATCTCGATTCACAGGTTAACACCGAACGAATGTCGATTGCTTCGATGGGTGAATCTTCGATGAGTCTGGAAATTTCTTCGGTAAGTTCTTCTCCGGCACCAATAATTAATTCGCCGGTTTGCGGATGATAAATATCATGAACGGTTGTACGGCCAAGAATCCTGTCGTAAAGTGTTTCGACGGTTTCTTCGTTTTTCTTTAATGCCGAAGTTGTTAAACCTCTCAAAGTACCGCAGTCCCATTCCGAAATAATCACATCCTGTGACACGTCAACAAGACGTCGTGTAAGGTAACCGGCATCAGCAGTTTTAAGGGCTGTATCGGCGAGACCTTTACGGGCACCGTGCGTTGAGATAAAATATTCGAGTACCGAAAGACCCTCTTTAAAGTTCGATAAAATTGGATTTTCGATAATCTCACCACCGGTAGCGCCGGATTTTTGAGGTTTTGCCATCAAACCACGCATACCTGAAAGCTGACGAATTTGTTCTTTACTACCACGGGCACCTGAATCGAGCATCATGTAAACCGGGTTGAATCCCTGTTTATCTTTTGATAGCTGATCCATCAAACTATGGGTAAGATGCGAGTTGGTGTGGGTCCAGATGTCGATAATCTGGTTATAACGTTCGTTGTTGGTGATGAAACCCATGTTATAGTTGGCAAGAACTTCTTCAACTTCTTCGTTGGCTTTTGCAATAAGACTTTCTTTAATTACGGGAACAATTACATCACCTAGATTAAAGGACAAGCCTCCTCTGAACGCCATCGTAAAACCTAAGTTTTTAATATCGTCGAGGAATTTTGCAGTAGTTGCAGTATCGGTTTTCTTCAAAACATCACC
Organism: uncultured Bacteroidota bacterium; assembly: GCA_903944895.1. Taxonomy (GTDB): domain Bacteria; phylum Bacteroidota; class Bacteroidia; order Bacteroidales; family 4484-276; genus CAJATL01. Next base: position 46,336 of record CAJATL010000192.1, on the reverse strand, counting down.
GATAATATCACGAAGCGCTTTTTTGGTCAGCAATTGATTGATGTAGCTGTATTGAGGTGGCACTACCTGGTTGAAAAGAATTCTTCCAACGGTGGTTTCAATCATTTTTTTCTTGATTATGCCATCTTCTTCAACTTCGAGCCTTACAAAAATTATCGCATGAAGATCAACCTTTTTTTCATTATAGGCGATAATCACTTCTTCAGGTGAATAAAACCTGAAACCTTCGCCTTTGACTTCGTGTTCGGGTACATTTTTCCTGGCTTTGGTAATATAATAAAGGCCAAGTACCATGTCCTGTGAAGGAACGGCAATTGGTGCGCCATTGGCAGGATTTAGAATATTATGCGAAGCCATCATAAGGATTTGAGCCTCGAGAATGGCAGCATTACCAAGCGGAACGTGAACAGCCATCTGGTCACCGTCGAAGTCGGCGTTAAAAGCCGTACAAACGAGAGGGTGCAACTGAATGGCTTTTCCTTCGATAAGTTTTGGCTGAAACGATTGAATACCCAAACGGTGAAGGGTAGGAGCACGGTTTAACAAAACCGGGTGACCTTTTAAAATGCTTTCGAGGATATCCCAAACTACCGGGTCTTTACGGTCAACAATTTTCTTGGCTGACTTAACGGTTTTAACAATACCTCTTTCGAGCATCTTGCGAATAATGAAAGGCTTGAAAAGTTCCGAAGCCATTTCTTTAGGTAATCCGCACTCGCTAAGTTTAAGCTCAGGACCAACAACAATAACCGAACGGCCAGAGTAGTCAACACGTTTACCGAGCAGGTTCTGACGGAAACGTCCTTGTTTGCCTTTTAAACTGTCGCTGAGGGATTTTAAAGCCCTGTTTGATTCGGTTTTAACGGCATTTGCTTTTCTGGAATTATCAAAAAGTGAGTCAACAGCTTCCTGGAGCATGCGTTTTTCGTTACGCATAATTACATCAGGAGCTTTAATTTCGATAAGTCTTTTTAAACGATTGTTGCGGATAATTACCCTGCGGTAAAGGTCGTTGAGGTCGGAGGTAGCAAAACGGCCACCATCAAGCGGAACCAACGGTCTTAATTCGGGTGGGATAACCGGAACAACTTTTACGATCATCCATTCCGGACGATTTTCAATACGGGTTTTGGCATCCCGGAATGCTTCAACAACCTGAAGACGTTTCAAAGCGTCCTGTTTACGTTGTTGTGAAGTTTCGGTATGTGCTTTATGCCGCAGGTCGTACGAATGTTCGTCAAGGTCTAATCGGGCAAGGAGGTCGTGCAGGGCTTCTGCACCCATCTTTGCGATAAACTTGTTTGGATCGGTGTCGTCGAGGTACTGATTTTCGGGAGCCATGGTTTCCATAATCTCGAAATATTCTTCTTCTGTAAGAAAATCGAGATATTTTAAACCATCTGCACCTTTAATACCCGGGTTAATTACAACATAGCGCTCGTAGTAAATAATACTATCGAGCTTTTTGGTTTGTAATCCCAGCAAGGCACCAATTTTATTGGGCAGTGACCTGAAAAACCAGATATGTGCAACAGGAACTACCAATTGAATATGGCCGGTTCTTTCGCGACGTACTTTTTTCTCGGTTACTTCAACACCGCACCTATCGCAAACAATTCCTTTATAACGGATACGCTTGTATTTACCGCAATGACATTCCCAATCTTTTACCGGCCCGAAAATTCTTTCACAAAACAAGCCATCTCTTTCAGGTTTATAGGTCCTGTAGTTGATGGTTTCGGGCTTTAAAACTTCACCGTACGACCTTTCGAGAATAGTTTCGGGCGACGCAAGGCTAATAGTAATTTGATCGAACTCAGTCTTTACAATAGTATTTTCTTTTCTAAAAGCCATTATGGGATTTGTTTAATTTATTTTCAATAATATAAAAAGAAGAACTGAAGCCTTTATTTTCCATTAATCAAATGTTATGTTAAGGCCAAGACCACGTAATTCGTGGATGAGAACATTGAATGATTCCGGTATGCCTGGTTTTGGCATATTATCACCCTTAACGATGGTTTCATAAGCTTTTGCGCGTCCGATAACATCGTCAGATTTTACGGTAAGAATTTCCTGTAAAATGTTGGCTGCTCCAAATGCTTCGAGAGCCCAGACTTCCATTTCCCCAAAACGCTGACCCCCGAACTGGGCTTTACCGCCAAGTGGTTGTTGCGTAATGAGAGAGTAAGGTCCGATTGAACGGGCGTGCATTTTGTCGTCAACCATGTGGTGAAGCTTCAAAATGTAGATATAGCCAACAGTTGCAGTCTGGTGGAATCTTTCACCGGTTCCGCCGTCGTAGAGATACACTTTTCCATTCTCTGGCAAGCCTGCTTTAACAAGGTATTCGTTGATCTGATCAACTTCAGCTCCGTCGAAAATCGGTGTGGCAAACTTCAAACCAAGTTTTTTTCCAGCCCAGCCTAAAACGGTTTCGTAAATCTGACCAAGGTTCATACGTGAAGGTACACCAAGTGGGTTCAACACGATGTCAACAGGTGTTCCATCTTCGAGGAACGGCATATCTTCCTCACGGACGATACGTGCAACAATACCTTTATTTCCGTGGCGACCGGCCATTTTATCCCCAACTTTGAGCTTCCGTTTTTTTGCAACAAAAACCTTCGCCATTTTAACAATACCATTGGGGAGATCATCTCCAACGGTGGCTACAAATTTCTTGCGGTTGAAAATTCCGAGAATCTCTTTGTGTTTAATCACATAGTTGTTGATCAACTGCGAGATAAGTTCATTTTTCTCTTTATCAGTGGTCCATTTGTTGGGATTCACCATTAAATACTCAAGTCCCAAGAGCATTTTCTGGGTAAACTTGGTTTTCTTTGGTAATAGTTCTTCCTTGAAATTATTATAAACGCCTTGTGATACTTTACCACTGACCAAAATCATCAGCTTATCAACCAATTTGTTTTTAAGAATATTTATTTCTTTATGATAATCTTTCTCCAGATCGGTAATTAAATCTTTTTCTTTAACCTTGGCCTTTTTGTCTTTAATTACACGTGAGAAAAGTTTTTTATCGATTACAACGCCACGCATCGAAGGAGGTGCTTTAAGTGATGCGTCTTTAACATCACCGGCTTTGTCGCCAAAAATTGCTCTCAGAAGTTTTTCTTCAGGTGTTGGATCAGATTCTCCTTTTGGAGTAATTTTTCCAATCAGGATATCACCTTCGCTAACTTCTGCACCAATTCTGATCAAACCATTTTCGTCGAGATCCTTGGTTGCTTCGGCTGAAACATTAGGAATATCGTTGGTAAGCTCTTCTACTCCGCGTTTGGTGTCGCGCACTTCGAGCGCAAATTCTTCGATGTGTACCGAGGTAAACACATCTTCTTTAACAACTCTTTCAGAAATTACAATAGCATCTTCAAAGTTATAACCTTTCCACGGCATGAAAGCTACCATCAGGTTACGACCCAAAGCAAGTTCACCGCCTTGTGTTCCATATCCTTCGCAAAGTACCTGGCCTTTTTTAACCTTTTGGCCTTTTTTAACAATAGGCCGAAGATTTACCGAAGTATTTTGGTTGGTGCGGGCAAATTTTGTAAGATAATAGCTTTTAACGTCCTCATCAAAGCTGACAAGTTTTTCTTCTTCCATCCGCGAGTAACGGATTATAATTTCGTTGGCATCAACGTATTCAACAATACCGTCGCCTTCTGATTCGAGTAAAACACGCGAATCTTTTGCAACCGGACCTTCAATACCAGTTCCAACAATCGGCGCTTCCGGGTTAAGGAGCGGCACCGCCTGACGCATCATGTTCGACCCCATCAAAGCACGGTTTGCATCATCATGCTCGAGAAACGGGATTAATGATGCAGCAATGGAGGCAATCTGGTTAGGCGCCATATCGATGAAGTCGACTCTTGTTTTTTCTTCAATCGGATAATCAGCCTGAAACCTTACCTTTACTTTATCATTGGTAAATGTGCCGTCGGCATTGAGTAGCGAATTTGCCTGAGCAATGATTTTATTTTCTTCTTCTTCGGCACTCAGGTAAATCGGATTTTCCTCGAGCATAACTCTACCTTCAACTACGCGTTTGTAGGGAGTTTCGATAAATCCGAGTTTATTAATGGTAGCAAAAACACATAGCGACGAAATCAAACCAATATTAGGACCTTCAGGAGTTTCAATGGTGCACAACCTACCGTAGTGGGTGTAATGCACGTCGCGAACCTCAAAGCCGGCACGTTCACGTGATAAACCTCCTGGTCCCAATGCGGATACCCTGCGTTTGTGGGTAAGTTCCGAGAGGGGGTTGGTTTGATCCATAAACTGGGACAACTGGTTTGTTCCAAAGAAGGAATTAATTACCGAGGATAAAGTTTTTGCATTAATCAGATCGGTTGGTGTGAAAACCTCGTTATCGCGAACATTCATCCTTTCACGGATAGTGCGCGACATACGGGCAAGACCAACCCCAAACTGAGCATATAATTGTTCGCCGACTGTACGAACGCGGCGATTACTCAAGTGGTCAATATCATCAATTTCACGTTTCGAATTTACCATTTCGATCAGGTATTTGATAATCGAAATAATATCTTCTTTGGTGAGAACCTTGGTTTCCATGGGCACATTCAGATCAAGTTTTTTGTTGATCCGGTAACGGCCTACATCGCCAAGGTCGTAACGTTTGTCAGAAAAGAAAAGCTTTTCGATAATGCCTCTTGCTGTTTCTTCATCAGGAGGTTCGGCATTTCTTAACTGGCGGTAAATAAATTCGACGGCTTCTTTTTCGGTATTGGTCGTATCTTTTTGAAGCGTGTTGAAAATGATAGAATAATCAATTCCATCGGTTTCATCTTTGTGAACCAGAATGGTATCCACGCCTGAATCGGAAATCTGCTCAATATGGTCGGCCTCGAGGATTGTTTCGCGATCGATGATTACTTCGGTACGTTCGATTGAAACGACTTCACCTGTATCTTCATCAACAAAATCCTCTATCCATGAGCGAACAACACGTGCAGCAAGCCTTCTGCCCAAAAGTTTTTTAAGATTGGCTTTAGTAGCCTTAATTTCCTGAGCTAAATTGAAAATCTCAAGAATATCTTTATCACTTTCAAAACCAATAGCACGAAGCAGCGTAGTTACCGGTAATTTCTTTTTCCGGTCGATGTACGCATACATCACACTATTAATATCGGTGGTAAACTCCATCCATGATCCTTTAAACGGGATAATTCGTGCCGAGAACAGTTGCTGTCCGTTGGCATGAAAACTTGTCCCGAAGAAAACACCGGGTGAGCGGTGGAGTTGAGAAACCACTACGCGCTCGGCTCCGTTAATGACGAATGTTCCTTTCGGCGTCATGTAGGGAATCTGGCCAAGATACACGTCCTGAATGATGGTTTCGAAGTCTTCGTGTTCCGGGTCGGTACAATAAAGCTTTAATTTAGCTTTAAGAGGAACACTGTAAGAAAGCCCTCGCTCGATGCACTCTTCGATGGAGTACCTGGGAGGGTCGATAAAATAATCCAAAAATTCGAGAACGAAATTATTTCGTGCATCCGTAATTGGAAAATTCTCGCTAAAAACTTTGTAAAGTCCTTCGTTTTGGCGATTTTCGGGGTTAGTTTCCAATTGGAAAAAATCCTGAAACGATTTAATCTGAATGTCTAGAAAGTCAGGATAAGTTGATTTAATTTTCGTTTTCGAAAAACTTATTCTTTCATTTATTTCCTTGGCCAATGTTGTATGATTTTGATTGTGAAATAATTATGAAATCAAGAATACAAAAGTCTATAATACAAGAAATATAGACTCTATCCGGCATGGCCGATAGCAGTCTATATTTCTTAAGATTAGAGCCTGTGATAGCTATTTCACCTCAACCTCTGCACCGACTTCTTCGAGTTGTTTCTTCAGTGCTTCAGCTTCGTCTCTTGATACACCTTCTTTAATAGCTTTAGGTGCGGAATCAACTAATTCTTTAGCTTCTTTGAGGCCAAGGCTGGTTAATTCTTTAACGAGTTTTACAACTGCCAATTTCGACTGGCCTGCTGCTTTAATGATAACGTCAAATGCTGTCTGTTCTTCCTCGACAACTTCGGCTGCTACTGCAGGGCCTGCAACTACTGCTGCTGCTGCTGGTTCGATACCGTAATCGTCTTTCAAAATCTTAGCAAGTTCGTTAACTTCTTTTACTGTCAGACTAACTAACTGTTCTGCAAAAGCTTTTAAATCTGCCATCTTATGATATGTTTTATAAAGTTAAAATTCTAAAATAGAAAAAATTAATTTGTTTGATTTGTTGTGAAGTTTAGGCTTCTTTTTCTGATAATGTTTTGAGAATACCAGAAAGTTTCTGACCGCCGGATTGCAATGCACCAATAACATTTTTAGCTGGTGATTGAAGGAGGCCAAGGATTTCGCCAATAACTTCGTTCTTTGTTTTAATGTTTGCCAAAGCTTCAAGTTGATCTTCGCCAACGTATGTAGATTCTGCTACATAAGCTCCTTTAAGGATCGGTTTTTCACTCTTGAATTTTTTCCTGTATTCCTGAATTAATTTAGCAGGAACGTTTCCGGTTTCGGTAAACATTATTGAAGTTGAACCATTAAGGGTTTCGTAAAGCCCTGCAAGGTCCTTATTTGATCTTTCCATTGCTTTGTGAAGCAATGTGTTCTTAACAACTTTAAGTTGTACTTCTTTTCTGAAGCAAAGTCTGCGCAACTCGCTTGTTCTCTCTACCGTAAGATCAGCAATGTCTGTCAGGTAGAAATTAGAAGCCGCGTTGAGTTGCTGCGAAAGTGACTCGATAATTTTAGTCTTTTCTGCTCTGGTCATTGTGTGCTCTCCTTTTAACCTGATATTATAAACTTACTGATTTTGGATCGATCTGAACGCCGAAACTCATTGTGCTCGACATAAAGATGCTTTTTACATAGGTACCCTTTGCTGATGATGGTTTCAGTTTGATAATGGTCTGGATTAATTCCTTGGCATTGTCAAGGACCATTCGGTTATCAAACGAAACTTTAGCAACTGATGCATGGATAATACCTGTTTTATCAACTTTGAAGTCGATTTTACCAGCTTTTACCTCTTTTACGGCCTTTTCGACTTCCATGGTTACGGTGCCTGTTTTTGGGTTTGGCATCAGGCCTCTGGGGCCTAAAATTCTACCAAGTGGACCAACTTTGGGCATAACGCTTGGGGTTGTAATTACAACATCGAAATCTGTCCAACCTCCTTTGATCTGGGTGATATAATCGTCCAGGCCAACGAAGTCGGCTCCTGCAGCTTTTGCTTCTTCCTCCTTGTCAGGTGTACAAAGCACCAATACTCTTACTGTTTTTCCACTTCCGTGCGGAAGGGTTACTGAACCCCTCACCATCTGGTTTGCTTTTCTTGGGTCAACCCCAAGGCGAACATCCAGATCAACAGAAGCATCAAATTTTGTATGCGTTATGTTTTTTACAACTTGTATCGCATCCGCCAGAGCATAGGTAGCATTTTTATCGAATTTAGCTAAAGCTTCTTTTCGTTTTCTAGTCAGTGTTCCCATTTTGCGAATCCTGTTTTTAGATTATTAAATGCTAATCGAACTGCTGTTAATTAATAGCAATTTTAGTGTCTCCCTTAACCGTAATCCCCATGCTTCTTGCTGTACCAGCTACCATGCTCATCGCACTTTCGATGGTAAAGCAATTCAAGTCTTTCATCTTGTTTTCAGCAATTTCCTTTACCTGTTCTTCGGTAACGACAGCTATTTTTTTACGGTTTGGCTCGGCAGACCCTTTTTTTTGCTTGGTTGCCTCTAACAGCTGAATAGCAACTGGCGGTGCTTTTATAATGAAATCAAAGGATTTGTCTTTGTAAACAGTAATGATCACAGGTAGGATTTTTCCAGCCAATTCCTGTGTACGACCATTAAACTGCTTGCAAAACTCCATGATATTCACACCTTTCGAGCCTAATGCAGGCCCTACTGGTGGAGATGGATTTGCAGCTCCTCCTTTAATTTGCAGTTTGATTAATCCGCTAACTTCTTTTGCCATTTTAAGTTTTACTTAAGATTTAATTCTGGAAAACAATCCAGAACTGTAATAATTGATCACTCCTTTTCAACCTGCATAAATCCCAATTCCAGCGGGGTCTTCCGTCCAAAAATCTTTACCATGACCTTCAGTTTTTTCTTCTCTTCGTTAATCTCTTCGATTACTCCGCTAAAACTGTTAAAAGGTCCATCGGTAACTGTGACGGTTTCTCCTACTATAAATGGAACATTAACCTCTTCACCTTGCTCAGCCAGTTCATCAACTTTTCCTAAAATCCGCTTCACTTCTGATTGCCGCAAAGGATCGGGCTCGCCTTTAGTGCCCAGGAAGCCGAGCACATCGGGAACATTTTTCACAATATGAGGTATTTCTCCCACCAGAGTAGCTTCGATAAGGACATAGCCAGGAAAATAATTTCTTTCCTTGCTGATTTTTTTTCCTTTCCTTACCTGATAAACTTTCTCCGTCGGAATCAGAACCTGTGAAATGTAATCTTGTAAGTTAAGACGTTTAATCTCGCTTTCGATGTATTCCTTTACCTTCTTTTCCTTGCCGGAGATCGCCCTAACTACATACCATTTCTTTACCTGTTCGCTCATACCGCTTTGGTTCCTTAATTGGTTGAATTGTTATGATCCAAATCAAATATCAGACATGATTTAGAACCAAGAGTAAAATCCTTTGAGAAGGCTACTGAACGAAATATCCATCAGATAAACCACTAAAGCGATTATCAGGGAAGCAATGGATACCACGATTGCACTACTCTGCAGATCTGTCCATGATGGCCAGGAAACTTTATGTAACAGCTCGTCATAACTTTCCTTGGCGTACTCGATTATTTTAAATTTTGCCATTGGTAATTGTCTAATATTTTGCACGGGTGGTAGGAATCGAACCCACAACCAACGGTTTTGGAGACCGCTACTCTACCAGTTGAGCTACACCCGTATTTTTTATGTATAAAGAATAAAGGAGTCCCGAAAGTATCAAACTCCGGGACGCCTTCATATCTATAACCAAACACCTATTAAATTTAGTCAAGAATTTCAGTTACCTGACCAGCGCCTACTGTACGTCCACCTTCGCGGATAGCAAAACGCAGGTTCTTGTTCATTGCAATTGCTGCAAGCAAATGTACTTCGATTGTTAAGTTATCGCCTGGCATTACCATTTCAATTCCTTCTGGAAGGAAGATCTCACCAGTTACGTCAGTTGTTCTGAAGTAAAATTGTGGGCGATATTTGTTGTGGAATGGAGTGTGACGTCCACCTTCTTCTTTTTTCAGAATATAAACTTCAGCTTTGAAGTTTTTGTGAGGAGTTACTGAGCCTGGTTTTGCAATTACCATACCTCTGCTGATAGCTTCTTTATCTACACCTCTAAGGAGTAAACCAGCATTATCACCGGCACGGCCTTCATCAAGTATCTTGCGGAACATTTCAACACCAGTTACAACCGATTTCAGTTTTTCTGCACCCATACCAATGATGTCAACTGCGTCGCCTGTGTGAATAATACCGGTTTCAATTCTACCGGTAGCAACGGTTCCACGTCCTGTGATTGAGAAAACATCTTCAACAGGCATCAGGAATGGTTTTTCTTCATCGCGTTCAGGTAATGGAATCCATGTATCGCATGCCTCCATAAGGTCCATAACTTTTTCAACCCATTTTGGTTCTTTATTTAAAGCACCAAGTGCTGAGCCCTGGATTACCGGAGTATTTTCACCATCAAACTTATAGAAAGTCAGAAGGTCACGGATTTCCATTTCAACAAGTTCGAGTAATTCTTCATCATCAACAAGGTCAACCTTGTTCATGAAAACTACAAGTTTAGGAACACCAACCTGACGTGCAAGCAGGATGTGCTCGCGGGTCTGAGGCATTGGTCCGTCAGTTGCTGCAACAACGATTATAGCTCCGTCCATCTGGGCTGCACCAGTTACCATGTTTTTAACATAGTCGGCGTGACCAGGACAGTCAACGTGAGCATAATGTCTGTTTTCAGTTGAATATTCGATATGTGCTGTGTTAATCGTAATACCTCTTTCTTTTTCTTCAGGAGCATTATCGATTGAGTCGAATGATTTGAATACTGCAAGACCTTTGTCTTGCAAATTAAGTGTGATAGCAGCGGTTAAAGTTGTTTTACCGTGATCAACGTGTCCAATTGTTCCAATGTTTACGTGTGGTTTGGAACGATTAAATTTTTCTTTTGCCATTGTTAATTTTTATTTGAATAGGTGTTTACGATAAAGGTTATTATTTATTTTTTTGAGCCAATGAAGAGAATTGAACTCTTGACCCCTTCCTTACCAAGGAAGTGCTCTACCCCTGAGCTACATTGGCATCTTAGTTGGAGCGGAAGACGGGGCTCGAACCCGCCACCTATAGCTTGGAAGGCTATCGCTCTACCAAATGAGCTACTTCCGCTTTTTGTAAAATCACTCAATAGATTTTTAAATAAAAATCCTGCTCACAAACGTTCTAAAAAAATGAACTTGTGGGGGGAGGAGGATTCGAACCTCCGAAGGCTTAGCCAATAGATTTACAGTCTACCCCATTTGACCGCTCTGGTATCCCCCCAGATTAAATGAATTTTTTAAAACGTTAAGAGCCGATGGACGGACTCGAACCGCCGACCGGCTGATTACAAATCAGCTGCTCTACCAACTGAGCTACATCGGCCTGAAATCAATAAATTAATGAACTTGTTTTGGTGATCCAAAAAAAACAGTCCTTTTTTTTTCGAAAAGGACTGCAAAAGTAGAATAGTTATTTTAATTACCAAAACTTTTTTTAAAAATTAAGTAATATTAGATTTTTCGTACTTTTTCCTTGTACTTGATAAGTTGACGCCGGAGTGCTTCAACAGCTTCATCTGTAGATTCTTCAAACGTTTTACTTTGTTTCTTGGCATAGAGGTCGTTTCCTCTTACATTCATTCGGATTTCGGTGATTTTGTTATCAGAAGTCTCTGTATTGGATAGTTTGAGTGAAACTTCAGTGCCTATTACTCCATCGTAGAACTGTGTAAGTTTCTCAAGTTTTTCCTTAATAAAGTCTTCTAATTTCTTGTCTGCTTTAAAATGAATTGAACGAATCTCGATTTGCATAATGTGTCCTCCTGATTTTAGGCTCTTGGATGAGCTTGTTTGTAGATTTTTTTTAACTTTTCAATTGTGTTGTGAGTGTAAATTTGTGTTGCTGCTAAACTTGAGTGCCCTAAAATTTCTTTAACAGCGTTGAGGTCGGCACCATGATTTAGCATACTGGTGGCAAAACTATGCCTCAACGTATGGGGATTTTTCTTTGGGTTTTTTGATACATAGGCTAAATATTTAGTAACAATTCGATAAACAAGTTTCGGGTATGTTTGTTTTCCGGTTTTGGTAATAAAGAGGTTTGGACTATCCTCCAGCTCATTTTCAGTAATGATTAACCGGCGCATTTTGAGATATTGATTAATCGACAATGATAGTGAGGGAGTAATTGGTACAATCCTTTCTTTTGATCGTTTGCCAAGTACTTTAATGGTTCTGTTGGATAACTCAACATCCTGGATTTTTAAATTGATCAGTTCCGATAACCTGATCCCAGTTGAATAGAATGTTTCGAGAATAAGTTTATCCCTGATTCCTGTAAAATCTGTACCAAAGTCAATGCTTGCGTTTAGTTGATCCATGTCGGTTTCTTTGATAAACGAAGGTAACAACTTTGGTGATTTTGGCGAAATCACTTTTAACATTGGATTCTCCTGAATAACGTTTTCTCTGAGCAGGTATTTGTAAAACGATTTCAGCGTCGTAATTTTCCTGTTAATGCTTTTTGGTGAAATCGAATTATCGATAAGATAAACCAGCCACGACCTGATATTCTGATGATTTGCCTGTGCAACATCCTGAATATCATAATTAATGATCAGATAGCTACAAAACTGAGATAAGTCGTTTTGATAGGCCTTAAGTGTGTTGGCTGATAGCCTTCGAGCGTATTTGATGTGGTTGATGAAACGATCCGTCACAATAAAAAAAATAAGTGATCTAATGTTTCAAAGATAAAACTAATTTTATCACGAAACAACAAATCACCTATTTAAATTAGAGAAAATTAGTAAGAAATTGAATATCAGATCTCTTCTTGGTCTCTTAATTGTTGAATATAGATCGCCTTCAGCCTCGCTTCACGCTTTGTAACTGATGGCTTGGTGTATTTTTGTCTTTCCCTTAGTTCTTTTACAACACCGGTTTTTTCGAATTTTCTTTTGTATTTTTTTAATGCTCTGTCGATGCTTTCGCCTTCTTTTACGGGAACAATGATCATTGGTTAACTCCTTATTTTAAATCTTTTACTATTGATAAATAATTTTAATTCAATTTTGGGCTGCAAAGGTAGAATAATCTTTTTGTTCGCCAAATCATTTAATGAGTTTCTTTTATTTAAATATGTTTATTATGCCGGAAGGTTAATCATAAAGGGCTTTTTCAAGCCGAAAAAGCCCTTTATGATGGCAAGTAAAAAATATATTTCTTAATTTTTCTTCAGTTCAGGTATTCTTCCCGGTGTCCACGGTGCATCATAATTCTCCATTTCAGCTTCGATTTCCTTAATCTGTGTGTTGATCAACTTAATTTTTTCGAGGACTGGCGGGAATTTTTCCATAAGAATATCGTAATCCTTCAATTGGGTTTGTGTTGGTGCTGAAGTTGAACCCCAGTGAGAGTAAGCAATCGAATTCATGCGTTGATTTAGAGGAACTTGTTCAGGTGGTACTTCTTCGGAACTTGCTTTTGCAGGAGTCCCATTAAAAATGAATTCGATTTCTTTAAGATCTTCACTGATTTTTCGTGCTTTTTGCGACAATTCCTGAGGTGCACCTGGCGTGTTGTGCAAAGCCTGCCTGATATGTTCGGTGGTTTTCATCAATTCTTCAATGAAATTCCCGGTGCCCTGCATTGTTCTGGCTAATTCGGCGACTTTATTCTGATAGTTGACAAGTTCCTGGCGATCAGTTGCCGGAAGAGTGGTGTTTTCGAGAGGTTTTGCAACAAACGATACCGGCCCGGCAAGCGGAATGATCGAACCATTGTGGTCAAGTTCCAGCGCTAAACTGTAAATTCCTGGTAAGGCATACATTCCATCGTTACCTGAATTTCCTGGATCAAATTCGTCTTTCTGAAGCCGCACCGGATTTTTACCCTGATATCTTAAATTCCATGTTGTCCGGCAGATGCCTTCAGACGGTTTTTCATAGAGTTTTCTAACAATGCCGCCATTTTGATCGCTTATTGTAAAGATTAATATCGGATCAATTTCATTTTCCTCGGCAAGAAGTTGTTCACGGGTGGGCTGCGGAATGGGATCGCCATTTTTGAATAGTTCTTTTTCCTTTTTCAACCGTTCCTGTTTTTTTGTTTGTGGGACTTCCTTTAAATAGTAAGTGAAGGCAGCGCCAAATTCAGGGTTTGGTGCAGCAAAAACTGTTGAGCCCTGCCCGTATCGTCCGCCATCCTGGACATACATTAAAGCGTCCTGAATTGGAAAAATGATAGCTTTCGAGGTGTCAAGTGTCGAAGCGTTGACTGCCCGAAGTGCAGAGTAGTCGTCGATAATATAAAAACCACGGCCAAAAGTTGCAGCCACCAGGTCGTTTTCGCGTTCCTGAATGACGAGGTCTCTTACCGAAATATCCGGAATTCCTGAGCTAAGCTTGGTCCAGATTTTACCACCATCGACGGTGAAGAAAACACTGAATTCCGTGCCTACAAAAAGCAGATCAGCATTTACCGGATCCTGAATAATGGTATGAATTGTTTCCTTGTCAGGAAGATTTCCAACTATTGACATCCAGGAATTTCCTTTATCAGAACTTTTTAGAAGATAGGGTTTGAAATCGTCGCTCTGGATGTTATCAAAAGATGCATAGACCACGTTTTCATCAAATCTTGAAGGGCAAATGTCGCTGACATAGGTAAATTCAGGAACACCCGGGAAGTTTGCATTTTTCTGCCAGTTTTTGCCATCATCCCCGCTCACCTGAATTAATCCATCATCTGTACCAACATAAATTAATCCCTCTTTTACAGGAGATTCAGCCAGTGAAACAATGGTCCCCCATTGTGACGTTGAAACATCTTTTGCAACAGCGTCGGATGGCCAGTATTTATCCATAACTTTAAACTGGTTGCGATCTTCATTCCTGGTAAGGTCTTCGCTGATAACTTCCCAGCTATTGCCACGGTCATCACTTCTGAAAAGCTTGTTTGCAGCAAGATAAAGGCGGGTTTTTGAATGCGGGCTTAAAATAAAAGGTGCGTCCCAGTTCCAGCGGTAGGTAAGTTCTCCTTTTCGTGGCTGAGGTTTGATTTCGATGCTTTCGCCTGATTTTTTATCGAAGCGGTAAATATTTCCATACTGATACGCCGAGTAAGCTATGTTTGGATTTCCGGGTTCGATGGCCTGCCAGAAGCCATCACCGCCAAGGGTGACAACCCATTCGTCGCTGGTAACACCGCTGGATTTAATATTTTGGGAAGGTCCGCCAAAACTGTTGTTATCCTGGGTGCCACCGTAAACCCAGTAAAAAGGATACGTATCATCAACATTTACGCGATAAAACTGCGTAACCGGTAAATTGCTTTTAAAAATGTAGGTTTTTCCGGTGTCAAAGGTTTCATAAACTCCACCATCTCCTCCAATCATAAAGTGATCAGTGTCTTCCGGGTCAATCCAGAAAGCATGATCATCCACATGGCGGGCATTATTGCCAATGGATTTCCAAGTTTTCCCGCCATCAACCGAAACCTGCGAAACCGTTTCCATCGAATAAATTTTATCGGGATTTTTAGGGTCACAGTAAATTTCGTTGTAATACTGACCATAAGCTGAATAATCGCTCATTTTTTCCCAGGAAGCTCCACGGTTGGTCGATCTGAAAAAGCCGCTTTTATCATCGGCTGCTTCCATGATCAGGTAAAGTTTTTCGGGATCGGCCGGTGAAATAGCGAGTCCCATGCCGCCAATGTCAACACCGGGAAGGCCTTTCATAATTTTATTCCAGGTTTCGCCACCATCGGTGGTTTTGTAAACTGCCGATTCGGGACCTCCGCCGATTTTGGTAAAAATCCTGCGCCGCCTTTGTTCGGATGTTGCATAAATCGTGTTCGGGTCGCGGGGATCCATCACCATGTCGTTTACACCTGTATTTACGCTGATTTCGAGAACTTTTTTCCAGGTTTTACCACCATCAGTGGTTTTGTAAAGTCCGCGATCGCCACCTGGACCCCAGACTGAGCCTTCGGCAGCGACATAAACAATATTTGAATTTGTTGGATGGATCAGGATTTTGCCGATCTGGCGCGATTCTTTTAATCCCATGTTTGTCCAGGAATTTCCACCGTCTTCTGATTTGTAAACGCCATTTCCATAACCTAAGGCCCGCTGATGGTTATTTTCGCCGGTGCCAAGCCAAACCACATTTGGATTTGAAGGATCGATAACGATTACACCCATCGCGTAAGCCCCGTAATTATCGAATACAGGTTTGAAAGTGGTGCCGTTGTTTGTGGTTTTCCAAACATGGCCTGAAGCCACAGCTACGTAATACTCGCTGTGGTTTAACGGGTTAACGGCGAAATCGGCAATTCGTCCCGAAGTAAAGGCCGGTCCGATGCTTCGCCATTTTAATCCTGAAAAAGCGGATGATTTGAGCGTATCGGATTTAGCCTTGTCACTCTTTTCTTTTTTCCCTTCGGCATGTAAAGATGTGAAAATCATCAGTACCGAAATCATAAACAACCCCAGATTTCTGATTCCATTAGTTTTGCTTGTCATGCATTTTGAAGTTTTTTGCTCCATGATTAATAAGATTATGAATGTTAAGATTCGAACAAATTTGTAAGCGTCAAAAATAGTTAACCGGTTGATAATAAAAAATTCCAACGCTTATTTTTAATAAATTTGAATAATGGCCCGGCTGGTCATTAATATGTTTTAATTTTGCGGCCTAAAATCCGGTAACATGAAATTGAAACATTTGCTTCTTGTTTTCTTAAGTTTTTTATTGATTTCCGCGCAAGCGCAACGATCAGGCGACCTTTTAATGACAAATAATACCAGCGTAAAAGCGAATGCCGCCGGGAATAGCAACGAATTGCTCACCCCAAATGCCGGTTTTATTGCCTTTACCATATTCGGGCAAGCTCCATTAAAAGTTCAGTTTAAAGATATTTCGACAGGTGCGCCAAATTTGTGGAACTGGAATTTTGGAGATGGCGGCACCAGCGCCCAGCAACATCCGCTTCATATTTACGAGCAACCGGGAATTTACACCGTTAAGCTTACGGTTTCGGATGCTTCGGGAAGCAACATAAAAACCAGGACTGATTACATCACGGTGCTTTCGTCAGGATTGTGTGATACCGTGAGTTACCCGTTTACCGGCGATTACACCTATTACACGATAATAGGTGAAAATTCGGGCTATGTTTCCGGGAATAACAGTTACGGAGACATTGCCAAAGCAAGTTATTTTTATGATTACGAGGCAGGAAGTCAGCTTGTGGCCGGCATTTTTGATTTTGCGATTGCAAAGCGGCTGCTTACAAATGATATTGGAATTAAGTTTAAAGTCTGGGATAACGATGGTTCTTTCAATGCTCCGGGAACAGTGTTGGATAGTGTTGAGTTAAATATATCAGAGCTCGTTGAACATGTTGATTTTTCGCAATCGACGGTTATTGTTTTTGACCCGCCAGTAATTGTTAACGGACCTTTCTTTCTTGGGGTAGAATTGCCTCAGATTGTTGGAGATACCCTTGTTTTGTTTACCAACGAAAATGGTGTGGTGCCCGTTGGCAACGGTTGGGAGCAGCAAAATACCGGCGATTGGTTCCCTTATTCTGATGAGCAAAACAGTTGGGCGCTCGATATCGATCATGCCATTTTTCCGGTGATGTGCAGTAGTTTGGGTATTGAAAACCAACTCATCAGCGAAAATATGCTTGTTTATCCCAATCCGGCGTCTTCGATTTTAAATATTGCATTTTTACAACAGCCCGAAAAAGATTTGGAAATCAGGTTGACCGATTTAACGGGCAGGATTGTAGGTTTTGCAAATGTTTCAGGAAACCTGGCAGCCATTGATGTCAGCCAGCTTAGTGCGGGAACTTTTATCCTGAGTTTGGTTTCATCGGAGAATGTAATTACAAGGAAGATTGTGGTTGAAAGGTAGGTTTCAGACTTCCTGACTCATTTATATAAACGGTAACAATTGTGTTGTCATAGAATAAATCCCGTTGGCTTTTTTGTTTCTCATTTAATAAATCCACAATATTTTGTTTCAGGCTTACAGCCTGATGTCTTTTTGGATTTCTATTCCCCATTGCCGTCAAGTTAAGAAATGATATCATTGTTTGATTTGGAAAAGAATCCTTAGCCCAGGGCTTCAGCCCTGGGTAAAATGAGATGGAGAGTTTTTTGTGTCAGGTCGTTTACGACCTTCAATCGACAAAGATCGCTCTACGGGCAATAAGGGCGTAAACGCCCTGCCATCTTTGCGTTGCGGGGTTCCAATAATCCCAAACCTAAAGGTTTGGGTTATGGAAAATCATAAGATTTTGGGCTTTACCTGATGGCAATGGGGCTGTGCCCCAGGTTACGATGGTACAGCCTTTCAGGCTGATTGAAATTTTAAAAAGGGATTTTAATAATGATTATTCGCACTTCTGTTTTTCAAATATCATTTTCAGATCAAGATCATCAAGCCGGTAATTGTTATAGTTCCAAAGGATAAATTCGTACCAGCAATCACATTCGGCCTGACTTTTATCATGTTCTTCCAGGCATTTCTGATTAAAATACTTTTTCCCTTTTTTAGCCCAGTAATCCGATGGCTGGGGAGTTTTTAAACCAGGATTTTGGCTAAGTGTAAATTTAACCGGCTGATTAAACTGGTATTTTACAGGCTTTCCTCTTAGTTTTGCCGGAATCCAGGGAGGCATATTTTTGATCATTCTTAAACTAATACTATCTAAATCATGATGTACCCCTCTCAAAATCCTTGGCTCGACAATGTTCCCATTTTCGTCAATAACAAAAGTCACATAAACAGTGCCTGATGAACCGTCTTTAAGTGCTGATGTTGTGTAGATGGCATTGGTAATTAAATACTTTTGCAAGGCTTCTTCTCCACCGACAAATTGTGGCATACTTTCGACTAAGACAAAAATTTCTATATCCTCATTTTTGCGCATTGTCGAATCTTCCTGAGAAAATATCGGGACTGAGGTTAAGATCAACAACACTATGGCTACGATTTTTTTCATAATAAACGGTATTGAATGATTTGATAAAATTAATAAGTTTCGTTTGAATTACTCACTGGGATTGATGATTTAAACAACCCGAATTCTGAAAGCTCCGGGCAATCGCGCGAAGAAATGATTTTTAATCTGACTTTTGAAGCTGTTGTTGTCTCAAATCTTAAAAGTCTTTTGTAACCAATCGTGGTTCCTCTGGTCAGTTCAATCCATTCTCCATCTTTAAAAACTTCGAGCGAAAATTCTTCAAACCGTTGCCCGTTCGTGATATTTTCCTGAAGCAGCAACACATCAAATTCCTGTTGATCATCCAAGGTAAATTCCAAGATTGCGGTTTTTGTGCCGGGTTTGGTGGTCCAAAAAGTTCTGGAATCACCGTCTAATAATAATTCCGGGGACTTTCCGTCCTGATTTTCTGTTGCAACAATGCGGGCATTTTTGGCCAGGTTTTTATCAAAAGTCTTATCCAAAATGGCTTTCATCCCAAGCAAACTTTTCACATCATTTTCATGGATCAATCCGCGTTTATCGGGCGGTAGGTTGAGGAGTAAACCGGCATTCCGGCCAACGGAACTAAAATAAATATCAACCAGTTTTTCGGGTGATTTTACCAAAGAATCTTCATTTTCGTGATAAAACCAACCCGGACGAATCGAAACATCCACTTCTGCAGGGTACCACATCAGCGCACCGGCATTGATTATTTTTTCGCGGCTGCCAAGATCTGCCTGCATCATGTCTATTGGCACAAATGCACCGCCGACATCTTTTTGCTGGGATGATGCCGCAATCTCAGCCAACTGATTCGCCGAAACCGGAATTACGCTCCATTCGGTTTCCCGGCCATAGCCCGATTCGGTCCCAACCCACCGCACATCCGGGCCCATAATGGCGATTACAGCCTCTGGCTGAAGTTCGTGAATCACCTCATAATATCCGTTCCAGTCGTACACTTGTTTTTGTCCGTTTGGACCTTCACCACAGGCGCCATCAAACCAAACTTCGGCAATTTCGCCGTAATTGGTGAGCAATTCGCGCAACTGGTTTTTGAAAAATTCGTTGTAAGCCTCGCTTCCATAAACTGGCGAATGGATGTCCCAGGGCGAAAGGTAAACACCGAATTTTAATCCGAATTCTTTGCAGGCTGCGGCAACATCGGCAACCAGATCGCCCTGACCATTTTTCCAGGGTGAATTTTTAACGGAGTAATCCGTAAATTTTGTAGGCCAGTGGCAAAATCCGTCATGATGTTTGGTAACCAGAATAAGCTCTTTTGCACCGGCTTCGCTGATTGTTTTTGCCCATTGCCGGGCATCAAGTTGGGTGGGATTGAAAAGGTGGCGCACATCCTCCTTTGTCCCCCATTCGCGGTTTGTAAATGTGTTCACCCCAAAATGAATAAAACAGGCAAACTCGATTTCCTGCCAGGCCAACTGTTTTTTTGAAGGCGTTACGTGCGCTGCTTTAGCGATGATCGAATCAACGGGCTCACCGGGCAAAATCATGACGAATTGCTGATTTTGCGGTTGAAAATGCTGAGCCGGAAGATAAATTCCAAAAAGAAGTAAAAGGCTGATTGTGAGAATGTGTTTCATCATAGTCTGTTCAAATTCAGTGATTAGAAATTTTTCGATGTCATTTTGAAACCAAATTTACTTTAAATCTGAAAATCAAATGTGGGTGAAAGATGATCGGTTTTTATCGCAAGCTATTTTCCCATTAGTTCATTAACAATAAACCCATAAACGTCAATTTTTTTTTTCATTTTTTTGCTCAAGGTGCTTGCGCCGTAGTGGCCGGCATCCGCTTCAATTTTTAAAATAATTGGGTTTTGCTGCGCCTTCCTGCTTTGCATGCGGGCAACAAATTTGTACGAATTAAATGGTGGAACACGGTCATCGTTTTCGGAGGTTATAACTAACATTGCCGGATAATTGACAGTTTCTTTGATGTTTTGGTAGGGAGAATAACTGAGGAGCCTGGTAAAACTGATGCTGTCTGTCACTGTGCCAAATTCGCCGGTATTAAAATGGCCCACAGTAAATTTTTCGAGCCTCAACATGTCAAAAGGTGCCACAACAGGAACTACCACTTTATATAAATCAGGCCGCTGAATGGCAGCAACAGCAACAACAAGCCCTCCATTTGAACCACCCGTTGAAGCAAGTTTTCCTTTGTTTGTGTATTTGTGTTCTATCAGAAATTCGGATGCTGCAATAAAATCGTCGTACGAATTTTGTTTGTTCTCTCCCCGCCCTTCAAATGCCCATTCTTCGCCTTTCTCACCACCACCGCGGATATTGGCAAATGCAAAAACCCCTCCTTGCTTGATAAAATAAACAATTCCAGGATCAAACGAAGGCGGCGAAACAACATTAAATCCGCCATACGCTTTTATTATTGCGGGATTTGTACCATCTAATTTTAATCCCTTTTCGTACACCAGAATCATGGGAATCACCACACTATCTTTTGTGATACATTCGACTTCTTTGTACTCGATGTTTTCAAAATCAAACGTAACGGTGGTTTGTTTGGTGACCTCAAGTTTAAATGTCCGGATATTAAATTTGAAAACATTTGGCGGGATGGTGTAGGAGGTGTATTCAAAAAGCAGTTCTTCATCATAGGAATTTCCGCTGAATCCGCCCACTGAAGTGGCAAGCGGTAGCTCGAGGTTATCCAGAACTGTGCCTGCATAATCCAGAACCGAAATAATCGGGTGTTGGTCAGCCTGATAAACTGCAACAATCCGGTCATCAAAAGGAATAACGTTTAGTAAAAGCGACTTTGAAAATTCGTGAGCAATTGCCCGCCATTTAAGCGGGTTTGCAGGATCAATCTCTAAAATACTTCCATTATTGGAAACACTGGTTTCGGTGGCAATAAATTTGCCTTCGTGGCTATCGATAATTTCAATATTATATTTCGTCAGGTTTGTAAGCAAAGGTTGTAAGGTCGGGGATTCGGCTTCATAATCAATGTAAAAGAAATTAACCAGGTCTTTCTTGCCTACATTTTCTGTAAGAATAAAAAAGCGTTCATCAGAAGTTGTAAGGTACCCAAATGATGCTGATGGATTATTTTTTCTTTCAAAAATAAGCTTATCCAATTGCTGTTCGTCGCCGATTTTATGAAAAAAAACCTTTTCGCCGCGTGTTTCTCCAAATTGTCCGTTTTGCGAAACCGTCGAATAGAAAAACCCATCTCCCAGCCATGAAATTCCTGAAAATTTTATTCCTGTAAGATGGTCGTCTTTATGAATACCGGTTTTGAGCGAAACAACTTTTATTTCATTCCAATCACTTCCATTTCTGGTGAACTGGTAAGCTAATAATTTCGAATTTTTCGAAACGGCATATCCACTCAGGTTGATTTCGTCTTTTTGAGAGATAAAATTAGGGTCAACCAAAATTTGTGCATAATCGTTGAGTGATGTTTGATAAAAGAGTGCTCGAACGCTGATGTTGTTGTAAAAGGCATAAGTAAAATAGTAATCGCCCATTTTTTTGGGATGATGATGCTCCGAGAAGGCATACCTGTCAATCGAACTACGCGAATTTGCATTATTTACAGCTTTTGATAAATATTTTTTACCCGAAGTATTTTGCTGCTCAATCCAGTCTTTGGTTTCCTGGCTATCGATGTCTTCAAGCCAGCGATATTTATCTTCGATAAGATAACTTTGAAAAAATGTGTCAACCACAGTTTTTTCTTTCGTAAAAAACTGCGTGTATTCCTGTCCCCAGGTAAAAATGGAGCAAAAAATCAGGAAAGTAATAATAAATGGTTTTTTCATGGATAAATCAGGCTTAACAATTGAGGAATAACTTCTTTAAAATTATTGTACTATTTTTTATCACAACTGACCGACTAAATTGTTTATCCCCTACGGGGAATATTAAAACTATCGTATTTCATTATTCTACAATACTTTATCGCCTACGGCGAATTCCCCGCCAGCCGGCAGAGATAAAGTATTGTAGAGAAAAGTACACCCTCAATTTAAGAATATCCGCCATCTGGAGGATTAATGAAATCAAGGATTTCGGGATGATTTAATAACTTTATCCGGTTAGTAGTGCTATTTTTTATTTAAATCTGAAAAACAAAAAGCAGGCGAAGACCACCTGCTTTTTGATCGAACCTTCGATAAACGAAAACATCCGTTATTTTACTTCAAAACAACTTTTTTAATTTCGACCTTATTATCCGACTGCATCTTAAAAAGATACATGCCTTTATTGTACGATGAAAGGTCGATCGAAGTGCTTTGTCCGTTCCATTCGATTTGCTGCATCATTTTGCCGGTGAGATTGTAAACCTGTAAAATGGCATCACCGGAGTTGGCAGCGCCTTTTACCGAAACTTCAACAACACCGTTGGTTGGATTTGGTGCAACATTAAAGGTAGTCGGCGATTTTACCGGCCCGTTATTAACGCCAACAATGAAGGCATTTTCAACCGGACTATCTGCAAAAACCACGAGGTTACTGGCGACCACAAGGTTTGGATTAAAGCCATCATTGCAGTCCGGGCAGGTTACGCCTGAAACGCAATCCGGATTATTTGGATGGCACAAATCAATGTAATCTTCATCGAAAATATAACCTAATTCAACATTCTGACTGCTGAGATACGGGCTCATATTAAAATCGAACCAATGGGCGATAGCTCCCGGGCACCAGCCGGCGCGGTCGTAAAACCAGGTTCCGTTTTGTGGCTGGCATGCATCAGGATTGGGCTGGCAATCCTGCCAGTTGTCCTGTGTAAAAGTTTCCTGTCCATTTACCCAAACGTGGTGGATGTCGTGATGAAATTCGGCAGCATTTCCGGTGTTGTTGTCTCCCCAGCCATGACCGGTTGAAATCAGTTTGAGGGTTGCAGCGGCCGCATTTGAAGGAAACGAAAAATCGATATTTTCGACAGGTTGCAGGTTGGCAGGATCACCAAAAGGATAGATTTCGTTCCAGAGCCGGCTTACCGAGCTGTATTTGTGAGCAGGAGTTCCGGCCTTATAAAAGAAGGTTAAATCGTAAAGATAGCCATTATCCAAAGTGGCGCAATTGAGGCGGAAAGAAACTTTCCCCTGAAGAATTGACGCGTAATCAGTCAGGTCGATGGAGTGCGAGCAGGCCACGCCGTAAGGTGTGATGTAACGGATAATCTCGAACCATTTGCCGTCTTTTCCTCTGGCGTCAATGCTGGCAACGCGGTCCCATTCACCACATCCGCCGCTTGGGCAGTTCACCTCCAAAGTAGCAGTAATCTGATCGAAAGCCCCGCAAAATGAAGGTAATTCTCCATCAACGGTCACCGAATTTATATCCACATTCAGCCAGACATCATCAACAGCCAAAACTTGCATATCGCTTGCCTGCGCCACAACATTGATGTTAACGTTTTCGGTTGCTGCGGCTCCGAAATTATTCGTCGAAACGATACTCACGGTGTAACTTCCGTAAGCGGGTGGCGACCACCAGGCAATAAAATGTCCGTCTCCCCAGTATTCGGGTTCGATGGTTTGCCCATTTACCACGAAAACCAAATTTGAAATCGAAAAAAGTTCAGGATATTCAATTGTCGAAATGGCTGCAAGCTGGATAAAATCGAGGTCAGGCACATAAACGTTGCCGGGCAGCGGATTTCGGGCTTCGATATCCGGAACATTTTGCTGCGGATCGATTACCTGAAAAGTATTGAAAAGGTCTTCGGCAGGGTCGAAAGTTCCGTTTCCAGGCTGACTGGCTTTAACGGTAACTTCTCCTGGTACGCCGGTTAATGTCACCATATTTCCGTTTAATGTTGCAGGTCCCGAAACAATCTGAAAAACAACCGGCAATCCGGAGCTGGCAGATGCTTCAAGTGCGAAAGGTGGGCTGGACGTTAATTTGTTTGGGATAGGTGGGAAGGTGATGGCCTGAAATCCCGGATTAAGGTCGCCACCAAAATTGGAAGTTTCGCCAACAAGTGCAAAATTGAATAAGTCAGCATCGCGGGCACCACCGCCGGTTTCGGAAATTAATTGGGTAATGGAGGTGTTATTCCCACCAGGGACGCCCTGGTTAAATTTGTAGTAAAGCTGCAGGCCGGCTTCATTTCCGTTGAGTTCGTTGTCCATCATATCGAGGATTTCATTCTGGGTCAAGGCTTTGTTCCACAAAGTCACTTCGTCAATTCTTCCTCCATACACAAAGTTGAAACTTCCGATAATACTTTTGCCAATTCCAAACGAAACTGTACTGGTATTAATGGAGCCGTTTGCAGCCACGCTCCCTTTCATGATGCCATCGATGTAGAGTTTTACGGTACTTCCGTCGTAAATCCACGCCCAATGTTGCCAAACCTGCGGCACAGTGCTGTTTGCAGGTGCAACGAACTCAAAAAAGCCTGTTGCTGTAATAAACCGGCATTCGACAACACCACCGTTTAGCTGAATTAAATAAAATCCTGCGTCAGTGCCGCGAAGACCCATCATACCCTGGCCGTAGGCCAACGCATCGCAGTAAAACCATCCGGTCATCGAAATGGCAGTGGAGTTTGCGATGTACTGTGAGGCATTGTCCAGTTTGCAATAGTCGTCAACCTTGTCGAAATGCAGGTACTGGTTGGTTTGTGCTTTGATAAAAAAAGGCAGCATCAGTAATAATACCGGAAGCAGCCATCTGAATTTTGTGTAAAAATTTTTCATGTTATTTAGTTTTAGTTAAGAAATTATTTTAAAATTATTTTTCTATTGATCCCTCAGGCATCTTACCGAAAAAGCATTTGTAGTTTTGCTGTAACTCCTGTAAACATCGGCGTGGGTGTACGAAAACATCCGGTACCAGGCAGCCGAATCGCTTGCTGCCGTTGAAGTCCAGAAGAAAGCCGTGCTTTGTAATTTGTCAAAACTGCCATCTTCAAAATTTCTGAAACCACCGGGAAGCGCTCTAAAACCTTTGCTGTCGATACCAGCGGTATTTGGGTTGAACCATTTTTTAGTTCCCATATTTTTCAAATTCCCGCCGGCATCCGAACCACGCCAGCCTGTGGTGTCCCATCCGGCAACGCTATCGATAATATGGTTATCCATGGTTTCTTCCAGAATTTTCCAATCTTCGTCTGAAGGAATGTGCCAGCCTTCGGGACAAATTCCCCGGCTGCCCGTGTCGGCGGAATATTCCATGATTTCGTGCCATGTGTACAAACCGCCGTAAATACTGCAATTTGCAGTATCGTTTTTATAACCATATTTCTGGACGATCGAATCATTCTGCAAGGTATCGAGGGTGTTGATCATCGCTCCAATGTTGAGATTTTCCTTGAGCCAGCATTGTTCACCTATAATTAAGGTGTGATAAACCTGTCCATGATAAGTGATGGTTGGCATTTCGGGGCATGGCACACCGTTATCAATTTCGTCGGGGTCGGTGGTTGCAGGATCTGCAGTTTTAGAACAACTCATGATAAAAGCCATAATAGAAATGAAGAAAATCCCACCAATAAAGCGAATGGTTTTGTGAGCCTCTGTTCCGGATATTTTTTTGAACTTTCTTTCCATAATTTTGATGTTTTTTTTAAGCGACAATTAATTCATCAGCCACATTTTTACAGTCGTTAAATCGCCACCCATTTTTGCCACCTGTGCCGACCAGTTTTCAGGATTATTCTCGGCCTCCGACGGAGGATAAGGCAGCCTGTAATAGTTCAGCGGTTCGCCTTCGCGTGGTGTAAGCCCGGTGCGACGGGTCAGGCAAAATGCTTCCCACGGCTGCCTGAAGTGATCGATCCATTGCTGTGTGATGATGAGTTTGAGTTTGTCCTCGGTGAAAAATATGAGGTTTGCTACGTCAAAACCGTTGGTGCCTTCATAACCTGGTGCTACATTTTGCCAGATTGTTGAACTCAGCATTACATTTTCCCAAAAATCCATCGAAGCTATCACGCCTTCAAAATATTCGGCAGCAGCATCGTCTTCACTTTGAGGAAGTCCAATTCCGCGGAAAAAGGCTTCAGCTTTGATAAAGTGAAGTTCTGCCGAAGTCATCAAAATTTCAGGAACCGTATTTTGATCCCTGATAAGATAATAATTAAAAGGGGAAAAAATGCAGTCGGCTCCTTTGATGCTGTAATTGTCGTCGCGGTGAAGACCGTAAGGCACACCGCCTGAAGCGGGAGTGTTGGCGTCTGGAATCTGAGGAAAGGCCACCCATTCATCGTCGTTGGTGGTCTCGAAAAAGATAAAAGTCCGTGGGTCGAAGATACCGCTGCCGTCGGTGCTGTCGTTTTCCGACATCTGGTGCCAGATATTTGAACCCATCCGCAGGTTTTTGTGTTCCCGGAAGGACCAGCTTGTACTTTCCTTAACCCAGCTTAGCGCCTGCGGCATCATAAAAACATCTTCGCCTTCTTTGATGATTGGCAGGTTGTTGTCGAAAATTTCGGTAATAATTTTGGCGCAGCTATCCGGCGAAACTTCCGAAATCCGCATGGCATGGCGCAAACGCAGTGAATTTGCAAATTTTATCCATTTTGAGATGTTTCCATTGAAAAGCTTATCGTATTCGCCGATGCTGTAATATTTACCACCATCCGGAGTATTAGGAAGGGCGCTCATATTTTCGGCAGCCCATTTCAGTTCGGCGAGCAAAAAATAATAAATATCTTCCTGGTTGTCAAATTTTGGACGAAGAAATTCGGTGCCCAGAAATCCTTTTCCTGCATCAAAAAACGGAATATCACCAAAAAGATCGGTAACCCTGAAAGTTTTATAGGCGGTCAAAATTTTAACCATCCCCCGAACATTGTTCAACGAATCGGGCTGATCGGGGTTTTCCATTGCATCGAGCCTGTTTTCGATGTCGCGGATGTGAGCCAGGGTGATGTAATAATTCGACCAGATATCCTCGGTGCCGATGCTCAGGTTCGACCAGGCTTCGTTGGTAAGGGCGGCCAACTGGGTTTGTTTGTACAAAACTTCATTGTGAACATAAAACTGCTCATTCCAGCCCAGTTGCAGCGATTGAACCACCTTGTTAAAAAGCGGTCCGATGCTGGTTTCGGTAGGATTGAACGGATTTTTATTCAGATCTCCAAAATTCTTTTCACAAGATGTCAGAAATAAAACGGAGCTGAGAACTATGATTTTTATGGCGATATTTTTCATCTTCGAAATTGTTAGATTTTTGATGATTTAAAATGATGCTGAAATTCCAAACGAAACCGACCTTGTGCCCGGGTATGAAGCCCATTCGAGGCCTTGCGCATTTCCAGAACCAATCAATCCTTCGGGGTTAATTTTGTTGGGAAGCGAGGAATAAAAATAGAAAAGGTCTCTTCCAACCACCGTCAGCGTTAAATCCTGGAAGATTTTTGTCTTTTCGATAACGGAATTGGGCAATTTATAGCTCAGCGAAATTTCACGCATTTTTACCCAGGAGTTTTCCATAATTCCGGGTGTCGAAAGGAATTTTCCCCATCCTCCCGCATTGGGCATGTATTTAAAGTAATAATGAACCACTTTATCGTTGGGCGTTCCGTCTTCGTAAACACCGGGAAGTATCACGCCGATATTTCGTGTAACGCCGTCAGGGTCGGTGTAGGGCAGACCACCACCTTCGCGCTCGACGAGCGTTTCGGGGCTTTGGCCGGTTTGCAGCCCGGTAACCTGGGAGCCGCAATAAATATCGCCACCCCATTTTGTATCAACGAGTGTGGTGAGCGAAAATCCTTTCCAGGTGAGGCGTGTTGTCCAGCCACCCAGAAAGTCGGGTGACGCATTGCCGATAGGTACGCGGTTTTCGGTAATTTTATAGGTGGTGCCATCATCGCTCAGGATTGGCTGGCCGTTTTCGTGATACACATAATCGTAGCCGATAATGGTGCCATAATCTTCGCCTTCTCTTACGGCTATGGCCGGGCCATTCAACCCCCAGATGTCAGCAAGCTCAAGCAGGTCGGCGCCTTCGCCAAGGCTAACGACCAGATTTCGATTGTGGCTGTAGTTTAATCCGGTTTCAAAAACCAAACCTGGCCTGTTGATAATTACATAGTTTAAGATAATTTCGAAGCCTTTATTTTCGAGAACGCCGTTGTTAATCTTGATTTTGTATGCTCCCGACGAGGTAGGTACCGGTGATGAAAGAATCTGGTTGTCGGATTTTATATAATAATAGGTGTAGTCAAAACTTAACCTGTCGTTAAAAAGACCAAGTGTGGTGCCTGCCTCGTAGGATTTGGCGTTTTGCGGTGCAAGTTCGATGGGTGGAATGGTTGTCTGCAACGACGCGGTCTGGCTGCCGCCAAAACTCCCCGAGGTGTACACAAAATCCAGCTCGTAAGGATCGGTGTCGGAAGCTGAGCCAGCAATGGAACCTTTGATTTTCCAGAAGTTGAGCCATCCAATATTCATTTTAAACGCCTCGGTGGGGATAAAGCTCAACGAAACCGAAGGATAGAAATAGGAGTTTTTATTTTCTGGTAAGGTTGATGACCAGTCGTTTCGTCCGGTCATTTCCAAAAACAGGTAATTATCGTAACCCAGATTTAAGAAGGAGTACAGCGAATTAATGTCTTTTTCGTAGCGGTCTTCGCGGCGATAATTCGGGTCGGTGTAGGTAATTTGTTCGGGGTCTTCGTAATTTCCCATCGAATAAAGCCAGGGGTCAACCCAGGTGCCCGACTTCCCGCGGATAAGATATTGCCGCCTTTGCCAGTGTGTTCCGCCAAACGACAGGCTGGCGTTGAGTTTGGAATCAAAAATCTTTTCCTTATGGCCTGTAATCAGGAATTCGTTATTGGCCACTTTATCCCTCGAAAGTTCATTCTGATAATATCCGTTTATCAAACCGGCAATATCGGTTGGGCTATTCCGGGTTTCGAACTGGTCGGAGGTAAAATCGATACCAAGCCGGCCCATCGCGCTAAGCCAGGGCGTAATTTCGTAAGTCAGTGTAAAAGCGCCCAAAAGTTTATCCCTGGCAAGGGTGGTGTTGTTTTTATAAATATCCCACCATGTGCTGGGCGAAATGTATTGAAACGGATAATTTCCGCCCCATTCGTTGAGCGAGCCATCCGGATTTGCATAATTTTCGGCTTCCAGACCTTTCCAGCTTCGTGGCCATGAATAAAGCGAACCTTTGCTGAACGAACTGTACGACTCTCCAATATTCGGACTGTTGAGGCGGTTATAATTCATGTAAGAGATCGAGAAATCTGCTTTTACTTTTGAGGAGACATTAATATTAGCGGCAATGTTGATGGTCGTTTGGTCGTAACTGCTGTTTGGGATGATGGGTTTATGGTCAGTTCTGGTGAGTGATGCCCGGATTGTGCCCATTTCGCTGCCTCCAGAAAATGCGATATTATTGGTGAAAGTGCTGCCGTTATCAAAATAAAGTTTAAGATTATCGGGTTGCGGCGACCATGGACGCATTTCGCCATCCCACCATTTTACCATCTGGCCGTCCATTTTTGGGCCCCATGAAGCGGCTGTTCCGTAATATCCAAACAATTCGGTGGTGGGTTTCCCGAAAGGGCCATTGTCGGTATGAACGGACGACGGATAAAGATAGGTTCCGGTACTGTCTTGTTGAAAAGTAGGTTCAGAAAGGGAAAGCGGCCCTCCGGCACCATAAACATTTTGAACCGAACGGTAACGGTAAGGGGTGATAATTTTATAGGTCGAATTATAGGTTACGCCAATTCCTTTTTGTTTTTTGCCGCGTTTTGTGGTGATCAGAACTACGCCGTTTGAGCCACGCGACCCATACAAAGCCGATGCTGTTGGTCCTTTCAGGATGTTGATATCGGCAATATCTGCCTGGTTGATGTTGTTGATCGCCGAACCCCAGTCCTGTCCGCGCCCGATATTGTCGAGTCCCGGTGAATTTTCGAGGGGCACTCCGTCAACAACAATCAGCGGTTGGTTGTTGCTTTCGAGATTGTTGTTTCCACGGATGGTAATTCTCGAAGTCCCGCCTTCAACGCCGTCAGGCTCGGTAACCTGTACCCCGGCCGATTTTCCGCTTAAAGCGTTTATCACATTTGACGCATTCGACCGTTCGATGTCTTCACCTTTGAAACTCTCGGTGGTGTAGCCGATTTCACGTTTTTCGCGCTTGATGCCAAGAGCCGTTACTACCACGCCATCCAATTGCTGGGCAGTGGGCTTCAGTTCGACATTGATGATTTTTTCGCCACCGGCTTTAATTTCTTTGGTTTCGTAACCCATGTAACTAAAAACCAGGAAGTCAGCGGGCAGCACCCCGGAAATCCGGTAGTTTCCATCCAGATCGGCAACGGTGCCTGTTGCAAGCTTACCTTTAATATATATCGAAACGTTCGGAAGGCTTTGCCCGTCTTCTGCGGAGGTCACTCTCCCGGTAACAGTGTATTCCTGAGCCATAACGCCCAGAAAAAAAATGGTTGTAAAAATCGTCAGTAAAAGTTTTTTCATCTTCAAATGCCCGTTTTGATTGGAACAAAATATCAGCGTTTAAAAGTAAAATAAAATCGGTAATCAAATTATTTTGGATGAAAAAATGTTAAACAACAGCGCTGATGATGTAAAAAAGCATCCTATTCAACCGGTTCATATTTATTGCCGCCGAATTACGTTTGGATTTGACCGAAATTTTGATTAAAATATTTTTAACTTTGCCGCCCTATAAAAAATTTAACTGTTTATGTTTGAAAGTTTAAGCGAAAAACTCGAACGCTCGTTCAAAATCCTGAAAGGCCACGGCCATATTACCGAAATTAACGTTGCCGAAACACTCAAGGAAGTGCGTAAAGCCTTGCTCGATGCCGACGTAAGTTATAAAATTGCCAAGCAGTTTACCGAGCAGGTAAAGGAAAAGGCGATGGGGCAAAACGTGCTTACATCGGTTTCTCCAGGCCAATTAATGGTAAAAATTGTTCACGACGATCTTGCCGAACTGATGGGTGGCGAGCACGTTGACATTTCCATGAAAGGAAGTCCGGTAATCATCCTAATAGCAGGTTTACAGGGTTCGGGTAAGACTACTTTTTCGGCAAAACTTGCCAATTATCTTAAAAAGAAAAAAGGAAAAAATCCTTTGCTTGTTGCCGGCGACGTGTATCGCCCTGCTGCTATCAACCAGTTGCAGGTGCTAGGCGAGCAGATTGGTGTTGAAGTTTACACCGAAGAAGGAAGCAAGGAGCCGGTTAAGATTGCCAAAAACTCGATAGCTTATGCCCGCGAAAAAAATTACAATGTTGTAATTGTCGATACCGCCGGTCGTTTGGCCATTGATGAGGTGATGATGTCCGAAATTAAAAGCGTCAAGGATACGATAAATCCGCACGAAACACTTTTCGTGGTAGACTCGATGACTGGTCAGGATGCGGTGAATACCGCAAAAACCTTTCACGACAGGCTCGATTACGACGGCGTTGTTCTTACCAAACTCGATGGTGATACCCGCGGTGGAGCTGCGCTGACCATCCGGTCGGTGGTTGATAAACCCATTAAATTTGTCGGAATAGGCGAAAAAATGGAGGCTTTGGATGTTTTTTATCCAAAACGTATGGCCGACCGTATCCTCGGCATGGGCGATATTGTTTCACTGGTCGAAAAGGCTCAGGAGCAGTTTGATACGGTAGAAGCTCAGAAGTTGCAGCAGAAAATTGCCAAAAACCAGTTCAACTTCAACGACTTCCTCTCCCAGATCAAGCAAATCAAAAAAATGGGAAATATCAAAGATTTGATGGGAATGATCCCGGGAATGGGAAAAGCCATCAAAAATCTGGATATCGATGATGATGCCTTCAAAGAAGTTGAAGCGATCATTCTGTCGATGACACCCAAAGAGCGTGAAGATCCTAAAATTTTAAATGGAAGCCGCCGTAAACGCATCGCACTCGGCAGCGGAACCGATATTCAGGAAGTAAACAGGCTCGTCAAGCAATTTGATGAAACCCGCAAAATGATGAGCGTTATGGCCAAAGGCGGCGGCAAGAATATGATGAAGATGATGCAGCGCATGAAAGGAATGCCTCAGGGATAAGCATCTTTGTTGGAGAAAATGATTTTGTCGGCTGTTTTATGGATAATCCGGCAAAATCGAACAATATAAATTATCCGTTGTTTAGCTAATAAAATTACCATGAAAATAATTGATGGAAAACAAATTGCCGAAGTCATAAAAGGTGAAATCCGGGTAGAGGTGGCAAAGTATATCGATGATTATGATGTGGCCCCGCACCTTGCAGCCATTCTAATTGGCGACGATGCGGCAAGCGACACTTATGTTTCGCACAAGGAAAAAGACTGCAAGTCCGTCGGAATCACTTCATCAATTTACAGGTTTTCGACCGATGTGTCGGAAGAAGAACTGCTCAAAACCGTCGATTTTATTAACGATGATGATGATGTTCATGGATTGATCGTTCAATTGCCGCTTCCAAAGCATATCAATGTTGATACAATCATCAGCCACATTGATCCAAAAAAAGATGTGGATGGTTTCCATCCGCTCAATATTGGCAAAATGATGCTGGGGCATCCCGCATTTCTTCCGGCAACTCCCGCCGGCATTATCGAACTCTTGAAAAGATACGATATCGAAACATCGGGCAAACATTGTGTAATCCTGGGCAGGAGCAATATTGTCGGCACACCGCTTAGCGTGATGCTTTCGCGGAAATCAAAACACGGAAATGCAACCGTTACACTTTGCCATTCGAAAACTCAGAATATTAAGGAAATCACGCTTCAGGCAGATATTTTGGTTGCCGCCATCGGCATGCCTGAGTTTGTTACCGCCGACATGGTAAAACCAGGTGCTGTAGTTATTGATGTTGGTATTCACAGGGTTCCGGATGCCAGCCTTCAGGCAGGATTCCGTTTAATTGGAGATGTAAATTTTGCTGAAGTTTCGACAATTGCCAGTTTTATCACCCCCGTTCCCGGCGGTGTTGGCCCAATGACCCGGATTGCGTTGCTGCAGAATACACTCACAGCTTTCAAACAAATTGTTCGCCTGAGTTCCTAAAAGCCCACACATGCAAAAATCATTGTTGGTTTTATTTTCGTTTTTTGTCGCTTTCCAGGTATTTCCGGTTTCGGTCTTTTCACCTGATTCTCTTCAATCCGATGGATCGAAATTCAGGACCGTTGAAGCATCTGCATCTGAATTTATCACAACTTTACCTAAAGCTGTGAGCGAGACCTCCGGTCTGATATTCTGGCGGAATTCGCTCTGGACGCACAACGACAGCGGTGGTAAACCTGAAATCTATAAAATCGACACAGCCACAGGAAAGATTACACAAACAGTTTTCCTGGATGGAGTGATTAATTTTGATTGGGAGGATATTACCCAGGATGAGGATTTTATTTTTATCGGCGATTTCGGGAACAACGGGGGCGATCGTAAAAATCTCTCTATTTACAAAATCCCGAAAGCATCGATTCCTTTAAACGAAAAAGTAGTAAGCGTAGCTCCATCTACAATCAGATTTTCATTTGCCGATCAAAAAAGCTTTGAGAATAATTTCAGGAAAAACGATTTTGATTGTGAAAGTTTTCTCTCCCTCGGCGACAGTTTGTTCCTCTTTACCAAAAACTGGGTTGACGGAAATTCGCGGCTTTATGTGCTTCCAAAATCTGATGGCGAACATTCAGTTTGGCCACGAACCACTTTTCATGCCGATGGATTAGTCACCGGGGCAGATGTTAATCCTGCACAAAACGAAGTTGCTTTAATCGGTTACAAGGATTTTCAGCCGTTTATGTGGCTTTTTTGGGATTTTGAAGGCAACGATTTTTTTGGCGGAAAAAGACTTAGAATTGATTTTCCTGAGTTGATTTTTGTTCAAACCGAAGGTATCGCTTACCTGAACGAGGATAAAATCGTGTATTCTTTCGAAAAATCAATTGCCGATGCCGGGGTTTTTTCGGTAAGTTCGTCCGGATTAAAATTGCTGGCCGATCAGCCGGTTGTTGCGGATCATTTATCCAAAATCGTAATCTCTGATATTCCGGAAACATTTTCCGGCAAAATTATGTTTGACGTCATTGAGGTTCCTGCACCGAAATTTGTGGTAGGTTTAAGCGATCGCAATGGAAAAAAACTTTACTCCGAAAAGTTTACGG
Organism: uncultured Bacteroidota bacterium; assembly: GCA_903944895.1. Taxonomy (GTDB): domain Bacteria; phylum Bacteroidota; class Bacteroidia; order Bacteroidales; family 4484-276; genus CAJATL01. The sequence goes on along the minus strand of CAJATL010000192.1, from coordinate 11,876 downwards.
TCGAAAACTCCGGCTCACCCTTTCCTGTGAGTATTCCTGTGGGTAATTTAAAATCAGGAAATTATGCCATCAAAATAATTAGTGGTGGGCAATCATTGGTTCGAAAAGTAAAAATCAAAAATTGATAAGTCCAAAAACAAATAATCCTAAACAGGATAAATTACTCGCCGAAGGAAAGCTTCTACCGCTCATGGAGGAGTTTTACACCATACAGGGCGAGGGTTTCAACACGGGTGAGGCTGCTTACTTTATCCGGGTTGGTGGTTGCGACGTTGGCTGTCGCTGGTGCGATGTTAAGGAATCGTGGAATCCTGATTTGCATCCGCTCACCGAAACGGCAAAAATTGTCGCAAATGCCCTTGCACAGCCTGCCAAAGCGGTGGTTGTAACCGGTGGCGAGCCACTACTTTACAACATGGATTTTCTTTGTTCGGAGCTTAAAAATGCCGGAATAAAGACCTATCTCGAAACATCGGGAGCTTATCCGCTTAGCGGAAAATGGGACTGGATTTGCCTGTCACCCAAGAAAAACAGTGCTCCCGTTGGAAATATCCTGCAACTTGCAAACGAACTTAAAGTGATCATTTACAACGATAGCGACCTTGCCTGGGCCGAGAAATTTGCTCCTTTTGTAAATCCAAACTGCATCCTTTATCTCCAGCCGGAGTGGAGCCGGGCCAGTTTTGTAACTCCGGTCATCATCGACTATGTGATGAAAAATCCAAGATGGAAGATTTCCCTTCAAACGCACAAATACCTTAATATTCCATAATTCGGTAGCGCGATTTCAGCATTGACTGAAAACCTTTATTTGCTGCTTTTTTGGATAAAACCAAAAATATTCTCTTTCAAAAAATCTGATTTTACAATTTATCCGCATGCTTTCTGTTCTAAATCTGAACCTAAAAAACTTTGGTGTGATTAGATTTTTTGATTTTCATAAAATTGCCGGATTATTTTTTTTGGTAGGATTTTCCTTTTTATCCGCAAACAGCCAGGCTCAGGAGTTTTCGACAACTTCCAAGCGTGCCATTAAATTTTATGAGGAGGGCAACAAAAAATTTACTTTGCTCGAATTTGATGCTGCCGCCGAGGAGTTGAATAAAGCCATCCTGGCTGATTCCAGGTTCATCGAAGCCTATTTGTTGTTGGGGGATGTTTATCGGGAACAGAAAAATTATCCCCGGGCAAACGAAGTTTACGATAAAGTTATCGCCATAAATCCTGATAAATATCCCGAAGTCTGGTTTTTTTCTGCTGTATCGCTTTACGAAATACAGAATTCCCAGTTGGCGAGCCGTCGTTTTAAAAAATTTTTGTCGTTTCACGATTTAGGTGAGGCCCGCGCCGAAGAGGCCAGATTCCTGCTGGCTTGCTGTACTTTTGCAATCGGTGCAGTAAAAAATCCTGTGCCATTTAAGCCGGTAAATCCTGGCGAAAAGATCAACAGTAAAAATCATGAGTTCATTAATTCGGTTAGTTCGGATGAATTGCTGCTGTATTTTACACGACGCGATTCGCTCAGTAACGGAAATCGTGGAGGTGAGGATTTTTATTTTTCAAATCGCGAAAGCATCGGGAATGAATGGAACAGGGCTTTGAAAATGGGGCCTCCCATCAATACTGCCGGTGATGAAGGCGCTTTGACAATTTCGCCGGATGGCCGTTTTTTGCTTTTCGCAGGGTGCCATCGTGAAGATGGTTTTGGGAGCTGCGATATTTATGCGGCCAGATTCAATGGAAATAGCATTTCGGAACCCATTAACCTGGGACCTGTTTTAAATTCGGCTAAATGGGAAACCCAGCCTTCACTTTCGTCTGATGGACGAACGTTGTATTTTACAAGTACGCGTGCAGGCGGATTTGGGAAAGCTGATATCTGGAAAAGTACTTTGCAGGATAATGGCGATTGGTCGATCCCTGAAAATCCAGGTGAAGTGATCAATACCAAAGGTTCAGAGATGTCACCATTTATTCATCCCGACGGGCAGACCCTCTATTTTTCATCCGACCGCCACCCTGGGATGGGTGGCATCGACCTTTTTGTTTCACGTCTCGATTCGGCTGGAAACTGGATGAGTCCATTAAATTTGGGCTACCCGATAAATACCCCCGCCGATGAAATGAATGTTGTTGTAACTGCCGCTGGTGACAAGGCTTTTATCTCGTCAAACCAGTTAAGTGGTTCAGGAGGTTACGATATTTTTGAATTTGAAATTCCTCAAAACATCCGTCCCATTCCTTCAACCTATGTTAAAGGTATCGTTTGCGATAATAAAACCAAAAAACCGCTGGAAGCATATTTTTCGCTCAGCAATTTACTGACCAATAAAGAGGTTGTCCGTTCGTTTTCTGATGCCACATCTGGCGAATTTTTGGTTTGCCTTCCAACAAACAGGGAATATGCCCTCAATGTCTCAAAAAGCGGCTACCTTTTTCATTCGCTCAATTTTTCGTTGACAGGATTGAATAGTCAGATTACACCTTATATTATAGATATCTTTTTAGAGCCGGTCGGCGAAGGTCAGATTATGGTTTTGAGAAACATTTTTTTCGAGACAGGAAAAACGGATATTAAAAATGAGTCGAGGGCAGAATTGAGCAAACTTATCGAATTTCTCGAAAATAATCCTGAATTAATGATCGAGATCAGTGGCCATACCGATAATGTTGGAACGGAGGATTTTAATCAAAAGCTTTCCGAAGACAGGGCCAAGGCGGTTTTGGATTACCTGGTTGAGGGAAAAATTAGGGCTTCGCGGTTGGTTTTCAAAGGCTATGGTTTTTTGCATCCTATCCAAAGTAACGAAACCGAGGAAGGTCGTGCACAAAATCGCCGGACCGAAATTAAAATCCTCGAAATCGAAAAATCAAATTAATATTCCGATAAACCCCAGGTCATACCTCCAACTTCCAACTTCCAACTGGCAACTTCCAACTGCCGACTGGCAACTGCCTGCTTCCTGCTCCCTACTGCCGACTGGCAACTTCCAACTTCCAACTTCCAACTGGCAACTGGCAACTGGCAACTGGCAACTTCCAACGTCAAACTGCCTGCTGTAATACTGCCGACTGCCGACTGGCAACTGGCAACTGCCAACTGGCAACTGCCGACTTATGACTTACCCCTTACGCCTTACCCCTTTTTTTTAACATAATTTCTTACTCCTAGGTTCTGGTTGTCATCAGATTTATTACTTTTGCGACCCATTATAAAACTTAGATAATTATCGTATTATGATAAACATAACATTGCCCGATAACAGTGTAAAGCAATTTGATAGCGGAATTACCGGTATCGGGATAGCTTTAAGCATTAGTGAAGGTCTTGCCCGGAATGTTCTGGCTGTTAAGGTAAATGGAGAGGTTTGTGATGCTACCAGGCCTATTGTATCCGACTCAAAAATTCAGTTACTTACCTGGAATGACGTCGAAGGTAAAGCTGCCATGTGGCATTCATCAGCACATTTAATGGCTGAAGCCATTGAAGCACTTTTTCCTGGCGTCAAATTTGGGATTGGGCCAAATATCGAAAGCGGCTTTTATTATGATGTTGACCCTGGCGATCGGGTAATTACCGATGCCGACCTCGTGAAAATCGAGGATAAAATGAAGGAACTGGCCAAACAAAAGCAGGAATACAAACGCAGGGAAGTATCCAAAGAAGAGGCCTTGGCCTATTTTACAAAAAAAGGTGACGAATACAAACTCGAACTGATCAGCGAATTGGAAGATGGCACCATCTCATTTTATGAGTCAGGTAGTTTTACTGATTTATGTCGTGGGCCGCATTTGCCGGATACCAGCCATATTAAAGCCATAAAACTATTGAGTATTGCTGGCGCATACTGGAGGGGAAACGAAAAGCGTAAGCAACTCACCCGGATTTATGGAATTACTTTTCCTAAAAATAAGGAACTCGAAGAATATCTTGTCTTTCTGGAAGAAGCCAAACGTCGCGATCATCGCAGGATTGGTAAAGATCTGGAAATATTTACGTTTTCACAAAAAGTTGGTGCCGGGTTGCCGCTTTGGCTGCCAAAAGGTGCCGAATTGCGCGAGCGCCTGGAACGTTTTTTAAAGAAAGTTCAGAAAGAAGCTGGCTACCAGCCGGTAATTACCCCACATATCGGAAATGTTGAATTGTACAAAACATCAGGACATTTCCAAAAATATGGCGAAGAATCTTTCCGTCCAATAAAAACACCGATGGAAGGAGAGGAGTTTTTCCTGAAACCGATGAATTGCCCTCATCACTGTGAGATTTACAAAAATAAACCACATTCTTACAAAGAATTGCCAATCCGTTATGCCGAATTTGGAACCGTTTATCGCTACGAGCAAAGCGGCGAATTGCATGGTCTGACACGAGTTCGTGGCTTCACACAGGATGACGCACATATTTTTTGCACGCCAGATCAGGTAAAGGATGAATTTAAAGGTGTGATGAAAATTGTGATGAAGATATTTAATGCGCTTGATTTTAATAATTTCATCACTCAGATTTCATTGCGTGATCCCAATAACCGCGAAAAGTACATCGGCTCTGATGAAAACTGGGAAAAAGCTGAAAGAGCTATCCTCGAGGTTGCTGAAGAATCAGGACTAGAAACTGTTATTGTTGAAGGTGAAGCAGCTTTTTATGGACCTAAGATGGATTTCATGGTAAAAGATGCTTTGGGACGAAAATGGCAACTTGGAACCATCCAGGTTGATTATAATTTGCCCGATCGTTTTGAGCTGGAATATGTTGGAAGTGACAACGAAAAGCACCGGCCGGTGATGATTCACCGTGCTCCTTTTGGCTCCATGGAACGGTTTGTAGCCGTCTTAATAGAGCATTGTGCTGGTAAATTTCCCTTGTGGCTGGCTCCTGAACAAGCTATCATATTGCCAATCAGTGAAAAATATCAGGGTTATGCCGAAAAAGTTTTATCTTTGCTGCAAAATTCTGAAGTCCGCGCCCAAATTGATAGCCGTAACGAGAAAACCGGAAAGAAAATCCGGGATGCAGAAATGCAGCGAATCCCTTACATGCTGATCGTTGGTGAGAAAGAAGAAAATGACGGAACAGTTTCATTACGTAAGCAGGGTGACGGTGATTTAGGAGTAATTTCTGTTGAGGAATTTGCCAGGATGATAAATGACGAAGTCAAATCGTTGACTGAAAAATAAATATTTTGTATTCACGAAATTAGGAGGATTTAATTATAGCAACACCATTTAAAAGAAGTTTTGCGGGTCGGAAACCAATGCGCAGGCAGATTGAAAACCCGCATAAAATTAACCGGTTGATTAATGCCCCGGTAGTCCGGGTAGTTGGCGATAATGTTGAACAGGGAATTTATAACATTAAAGAGGCCATTGAAATTGCAGAACGACAGGGATTAGACCTTGTTGAAATTTCACCTACTGCAAGTCCCCCGGTTTGTAAAGTTGTGGATTACAAAAAGTTTCTTTATGAGATTAAAAAGAAACAAAAAGAAATTAAGGCTAAAACTGCCAAAGTGGTTGTTAAGGAAATCCGTTTAGGACCAAACACCGATGACCATGATTTTAATTTTAAGCTCAATCATGCCAAGAAGTTCCTTCAGGAAGGTGCAAAGGTTAAAGTTGACGTATTTTTTAAAGGAAGGTCAATCATTTACAAGGATCAGGGAGAAATTATCCTTCTGAAATTTGCCCAGGATCTTGAAGACTTTGGTAAGGTCGAAAAAATGCCGCTTCTCGAAGGAAAGCGTATGATCATGATTATTACACCAAAGAAATAACAAGAATTGTATTTAAATAAATTCAATTATCAATTTAATATTTTTAGTAATGCCTAAGATGAAGACGAAATCCAGCGCAAAAAAGAGGTTTACCTTGACCGGCACTGGAAAAATCAAGCGGAAGCACGCTTACAAGAGTCACATTCTCACCAAGAAGTCAAAAAAGCGCAAACGTAACCTTGGTTACAAAGCAATTGTTGACCCAGCAGATTTGAAAAGTGTAAAAGAAATGCTTCTCATGTAATTAACTTATTGTTTAACTTGCGATTAGCATAAAAAGATTCCGAAAAGCGGAGCGCTAACGTAAAAAAAATTAAAAAAATGCCAAGATCAGTAAATGCAGTAGCATCAAGAGCCCGACGCAAAAAAATCCTTAAACTAGTAAAAGGTCAGTTCGGGCGAAGAAAAAATGTTTGGACAGTCGCTAAAAATGCCTATGAAAAAGGCCAGTTGTATGCTTATCGCGACCGGAGGACGAAAAAAAGAAATTTCAGAGGTTTATGGATTCAGCGTATCAATGCAGGAGTACGCGAGTTTGGTTTATCATATTCGGTTTTCATTGGTAAATTGCACAAGAATAATATTCAGCTTAACCGTAAAGTTTTAGCTGATCTTGCAATGAATAATCCAGGTGCTTTTAAGGCAATTGTTTACGCTGTAAAAGATTAGACAAAACCTATTAAGGAACTCAAAAAGGAGCAGGCTTTTTAAAGTCTGCTTTTTTTTTGGATTCGCCACTAGTCCGACTGATTTATTATCAAAAATCAGCAGGTAACAAAACAGAAGGAATTCAGGATTCCTCAGAGCTTTGAGCCTCTCTCCTTCAAGCGTGACGCCAAACAACAAATCACTAAATCATAAAATATGTTAAGAGGTATTTCAAGATTGATTTTTTTTCGGTCAATTAGCTGCTTTCTGACGGCAGATCTGTTTTTTAGTTCACAACACCTTTCCATGGTTTGATTCATCGCTATAATGGCCTTAAAACACGTATTATTTTTTTTTGGTGAAAAGTAAAATGGACGGGATCCTGTTTTGAGTCAGTTTTTCGGGGAATTGATTATAAAGTTTACTACGGGTAAAATATTTTTTTGATACCGTTGTTTGTTATTGACATTACAATAAAGCGGGAATTCAACCTGGACAGGATAGCAAAATGCAGAATGCATTTTGATTTCAAAAGAGTCATGAAAGGATTGTTTAGTGCTAAAAAATGAACGTTTAATTGATTTTATGAACGAAATTAATGCGTTTAGATTAATTTTGTTTGCTCGATTGTACTATTTTAAATCTAAAAGCTATTGAATAACACCAATTTAGGCAAAGAATTAGGTAGAATTTGAAAAAAACTTAAATTTTTTTAGCGAGGTTTAGGTTATTTGATATTTATTGTATATTTGTTTCGCAATTTTTGCGTAGTTTAATAAGGAATATTATTATTTTCTATTATTCATTTTTTTTCATTCAAACCTTAAAAAAGGAGGATTACATGTTTTTAAAAGTTTACAAGTTTAAGTTCTTAATGGCGCTTTTGCTGGTACCATTTCTGGTTACCGCTGACCCGCCAGGGTGGGAAAAAACAGAAACGCTGTTCACACACGTACTCAGTGTGCCCAGTACTGTTATCCCTACTGTTAATGCGTTACCAATTGAAGATGGTGACTTTATTGGTGTTTTCTTCAACAATGGTGGAGTTATGGTTTGCGGTGGTTCAGTAGAATATACTGCCGGTTTTAACCTTGCTCTTTCTGCATTTGGAGATGATCCAACTACACCAGCAAAGGATGGCTTTGCTGATGGTGAAGAGTTTGTCTGGCGCATTTATGATGGCGCCGATAACTTCTGGAGTGGTGCAACTTATGCTAACCCGGGAGAAGAATTCTTTGCTACGTTTGGGTTTTCTGACGTAACAAGTCTTGCAGGACCAACATTTGCCGTTTCTGCAAGTGCTGCTCCAACCACACTTTGTGCTGCCGGTGATGTTACCTTAACTGGTGCAGAACTTGAAGGCAATGTTGTTACCTGGGAGTGGTTTATTGGAGCTACTTCGATTGGTACAGGACAGGTTTTAGTTTATGGTCCTGTTTCGGCTACCACTACTTTTACTTTAGTTGCTACTGATGCAACACCTAAGAGTACTACTGCAACTGTTACTGTTGTTGGCCCTCCGGCAGTTTTTGCTGGTGCTGACGGTGCTCTTTGTGCTTCAGGTGCAGCTGGCTATTCATTAGCTGATGCTACTGCTGCAAATTATTTATTTTTGCAATGGTCTACTTTAGGTGATGGTGTTTTTAGTGATGCCACCATTCTGAATCCAGTTTACACACCTGGTGCAGCTGATTTATTGGCTGGTACAGCTACTCTAACCTTAACATCAATTACTGCTGCATGTGGTAATGTTACTGATGCTATGGATATTACAATTCAGGAAGATCCTAGTATTAACATAATTCCTTTATTGGATTATGTATGCTATGGTGATTCATATTATTTCGAATTTGTAGATGCAGCTGAATATGATGCATTACAATGGTTTACTGTTAATGGAGGTGGTTTTTTTGATAATGAAACTATTCTTCATCCTACCTATTTCCCAAGTCCTACCGTTGACTGGCCTCAGCAATGTATTATAATAGGTGTTACTGCTTCCTCAATTGACCCATGTACTATATCTGCAGAAGATTTTATTGATCTTTGTTTTGTTGCTCCTCCAACTGCTTTTGCAGGTAACCCTATGAGTTACTGTGCAGACGTTGCTGTAAGTCATACATTTGCTGATGCAGTTGTAACTGTTGATGTTAATTATGGTGGTGTAATCGCTTGGACTTCAACTGGTGATGGTGCGTTTGACGATGCAACTATTGCTAATCCTACCTACACTTTTGGTGCAAATGACCTTGCTGCTGGTGGAGTTATTGATTTTACATTAACTGTTCATGGTGTTGCTTGTGACGATGCAATTTCTACAAATCAATTATCTGTTACCTTGGCTGCAACTGCTTATGCTGGCCCTGACGCAACCATTTGCGAATTTGAATGCTATACTTTAGCTGACGCTTTAGCTACTAATTATGAAGCTATTCAATGGTATACTACCAATGGCGGTGGATTTTTTAATGATGAAACTTTAATGAATCCTGAGTATTGCCCAAGTCCAACTGTTGATTATCCTCAAAATTGTGTTGAATTATGGATTGCAGCTTCACCACTTGATCCTTGTACTGTTACAGCTGAAGATATGATGCTTCTTTGCTTCCAGATGCTTCCTGTAATTGAACCTGGTGATGATGGAACAATTTGTTCAAATGAACAGTTCACAACAAATGCTACTGTTGATAATTCAGTAGGTCCATATCAATGGACCCACAATGGATTCGGCTATCTTAATAATGCCAATACTTTAAACGCTACTTACGTTGCTAATGTATTGGATGGTGGTACTGTTGTAACCCTTACCTTAACTGTTGCTCCTCTTGCTCCTTGTATTGATGAGGTTACTGCATCAGTTGATGTAACCGTTATGCATGCTCCTTATGTTAATGCAGGAGATGATGCTACCATTTGCGAAACCGAAACCTATACAATGCAGGGCGAAGCAGAATACATTTGTCCTGATCCTTGCCTGCAGACGGTATGGGTATCATTAGGTGACGGTACATTCGATTTCCCATGTTCAAAACTTGATCCAATTTATACTCCCGGCCCTGGCGACCTTGCAGCCGGATGTGTAACTTTGGTTCTGATTGGTTATCCATGTGAACCTTGTCAATTATGGAAACTTGATAAAATGCAACTTTGTTTCGATCCAGCACCAGAGGTTTCAGCCGGTGCAGATGCAACAATTTGCGAACTTACTTCGATACAACTTAATGCAACTGCAGCAAACACTTGCGGCTTACAGTGGGTTACTTATGATGGAACAGGTACTTTCAGTAACGAAACCATCCTTAACCCGGTTTATACCCCAAGTGCACAGGATGTTATTTCAGGTACTATTCACCTGACTTTAATTGGTGCACCTTGCCTGAATTGCAGTCCTGATTTCCCAGCAATGGATGAAATGGCATTAACCATTCAACCTCTGCCTTTGGCAAATGCTGGTGTTGATGGTACTATCTGTGAAGATGGAACATTTACCTTATCAAGTGCATCTGTTACTTACAACAACGGACAGATGTGGCAAACTTCAGGAGATGGAGCTTTTAATGATGCTTTTGCTGTAAACGCAATCTATACACCTGGTGTTCAGGATAGACTTGACGGTTCGGTAGAACTTTGTTTAAATGCTTATCCTACTGCTCCTTGCGCTACTGACTTCCAGGATTGTATGACATTAACTTTACAAGGTTTACCTTCAGTTGATATTATTCCTGTTTCGTCAACAATTTGCTACGAATTGTGCTTCACTTTTAACGCATCAAACGTAGTTTATGGAAATTACTCAGCATTACAATGGTTTACTACCAATGGTGGTGGTTTCTTTGATGATGAAACAACCGAATATCCAGTTTACTGCCCAAGCCCTTCAATTGATTATCCTCAGGGATGTGTTACTTTAGGCGTTGCAGTATCTCCATTGAATCCTTGTACGCTTGCAACTGAAGACTTTATGGAACTTTGCTTCCAGGCTCCGGTTGAAGTATTTGCAGGTGCCGATGCTACCATTTGTGAAGATGCAACATACACTGCAAATCCTACCGTTGCAAACGGTGGAACTTTACTCTGGTCAACTTCAGGAACTGGTGCTTTTGATGATGCAACATTAGCAGGAGCAACCTATACTCCAAGTGCTGGTGATATTCTTGCAGGCAATGTTATTTTAACACTGACTGTACAACCTTTATCAAATTGTGAAGTAGCTTCTTCATCATTAACACTGTATTTTACATTGTTACCATCAGCAGATGCTGGTTCAGATGCTACTATCTGTGAAATGCTTTGCCAACCTCCTTTCACCTATGGATATTACACCTTAGCTGGTGAAGTAACCAATGCTTGTGGAAGTTTATGGACCGGTGGAACAGGTACCTTTGTAAATCCAAGTCTTGCTACAGGTGCAGTTTACACTTTAAGTGCTGCTGATGTTGCTGCAGGAAGTGTTGTACTTACATTACACGCAATTGCATGTAATCCTTGTACGGTTGAAGACACTGACCAAATGACAATCACTGTTCAATATTTCCCACAAGCAAATGCTGGTCCTGATCAGACAATTTGTGAAGGAGAAACTGTTCAGTTAGATGGTACTACTACATATTCAAGTGGTGTATTCTGGGATTATGCTTTACTTGGTGAAGGTGATGGTACTTTCAGCAGCCAGATTATCGAAGATCCTATTTACACACCTGGAGCCGGAGATATCGAATTAGGATATGTTCAGTTATTTATGGTTGCTTTCCCAACAAGCCCATGCTGTTATCCTGATGTTGATGCTATGACAATTTATATTACCAGACGTCCTGTTGCTGATGCTGGTGCTGATGCAACTATTTGTGCTGGTGAAACAGTTCAATTAAATGGTTCAGAAGATTTTGCTGATTCATGGGAATGGACAACAGCCGGTGATGGAGCCTTCTCACCAGATGAATTTGCTCTTGATGCAATTTATACTCCTGGTGCTGCCGATGTTTTGGCAGGCACAGTTCAATTATGTCTGTATGCTTTTGATGGTACCGCTTGTGCTCAGGATTATTTTGATTGTATGACACTCACAATTCTTGCTCCTCCAACAGTTAATGCTGGCGCTGATGCATCTACTTGTGAAGTAACAGGCATTCAGTTAGATGCTACAGCTACTAATTACAGTTCATTATTATGGACTGCTCCATCAGGATCATTCAGTGATGCTACGATCGAAGATCCTATTTATACTCCGGCAGTTGGTGTAACAGGTAATGTAACACTAACAGTCACTGTAATTGCTCTTGAACCTTGTACACTTGTTGTAAGTGATGATGTTGTTATTTTCGTACAGCCAGAACTTGCCAATGTTAGCGCAGGTCCGGATGCAAGTACATGTGAAGAAACAACTATTCAGTTAGACGGAACAGCTGACAACTACAGTGTTGTAGCATGGACAGGCGGATTAGGTGTATTCAGTGATGC
>CAJATL010000191.1 GCA_903944895.1 uncultured Bacteroidota bacterium | reverse complement strand
GGTTCCGAACCCTTCGAGGGTTCGGAACCCTTTCGCTGCAATGGATGGGACGCAATCCCTTGCTGGGTGCCATTTGTAATGCCGCTAAAAAACCGCATTATAACACTTGATAAGAATGAATTGCAAATTCAAACAGTTGTTAAGCGGAATTACAAATTCCGCTTAGCCCGGGAAAGCAAAAGGTGAACAAGGTTTCTAAGGAGTTTGAATTTTCGGGTGGGGCAAAAGAAAATATTGTATGCACTTTTTCTTCGTGCTTATTGATTTAATTTTTGTGCTGCAGCATTGATGAAGCAATAATATTCGTACTCTCTGGGATCGATCCAGGGTTCCGGCCAAGCGCTCCAGATCACCGTTACCATGTTTTGTTTCTTGTTGATATGGATGAACTGACCGTAAATTCCCTGAGCTAAAAATGAACCCTCGAGATTGGTAAACTTTGCATCCGACGCGTTGACAGCGTATTCGCCCCACCAGCTCGCATCGCCCAAGTGGTCCCATGAGCCCCAGGGAGAATCGGGAAGGACCCACCAGTTGTAACCATATCCGTGGGGATAGTAATAGGGATCAGGTACATTGTTTAGAGTTGAATAGAGCATTCCGTATCCGCACTGCGGGGAATCTGCAGCGGGGGCGGATGCTTCATTTACCCACCCCTGTGGCAGAAGGGAATCTCCGTTCACAATTCCGTTGTTTAAGATAAACATCCCGAATCTGCCGTAATCCCTCAGGGTCATGCTCACATTTCCTCCTCCAAACTCACTTCCGTTGGGCGATTCAAGGATCCAGTAGCCATCGGCTTCCATCCCCATGACCGACCACAGCTTGCGCTGCAGATAGCCAGACATCGTCTCTCCTCCAAGTGCGACTTTTAATACCTGGCTTTCGAGGAAGGTCTCTCCCGTACTGTACAGGAACTTCGTTCCCGGCACCGAAGCCCTTGGCAAACCCGACAACAGACTAATAATCCCTCCCGCCTGCCCGTTGAGAATGACCTGGAACATCGCCCCAATTTGTGAGGCCGGATCGGTGTAATCTTCATTCCATGATACCCCCGATGACATCTGAAGAAGCTGACACACCGTAACTCCTTCGTAAGCCGTTCCTTTCATTACCGGAAGGTATTTGGTAACACTATCATGGAGATTGGAAATTTTACCATCCTTCACAGCCATTCCGATCAGCGTGGAAGTAATCGATTTTGCTACTGAAAAGGATGTCCATTTAGAGGTTTCCGAATTTCCGAGCGCATACCTCTCAAGCACGATCTGCCCGTTTTTGATGATCAGTAATCCGGAAATATTGTTTCTCAAGATAAAGTCATTAATGTCGTAGTTGTGATTCCCGTCAGGTGAATAGGCGACTGAAACCAGCGGATTCGCAGCGTGGGGAAGCGCAAATACGGTACTGCCATGTCTGAAGGCCCTGGTATTGAATATCTTGTCCATATTCCGGTAAGTGCCCGGTTGATAATCTGGCGTAAGCTGAAATAAATTGGCAGCGGTCCCGATTTTATCCCCGTCAGGTTCTGGAACGCTTTTTTTACAGCCGTTGCAAAAGAATACAAGTAGCACGACCTGAATAACCGGCCAAAACCATGTTTTTGCTTTCATTTTTTTTTTTGAGATGTTCAATTAGATACTTATTTTAATCATTTGGTAAGTAAGGGGTTTAGCCATCAACATTCTGGCAGTAAGAGTATGAAAAATAGTTTGCTTAAAGATTGAGCGGTTGATTCGAAAACTGAATTCATCCAGATATTTTTCCATGTGATCTTGATGCACCCATGAATATGTGCTTCTTAGCCAGGATTTTAACTGATGAATGACGGTATGCATCTGTTTCATGCTGCCCCCTTTCTCTGAATATTTCTGTTCAATTTTGTATCGTTTTGACAGAGGGGCATATCCAGTCCATTTGTTTGTCAAAACATGGGCATCTATTGAGATGTGTTTTTCAAAAATGCAGCTCAATGATTTTGATGAATAATCATCTATTTTATTGAAATATACCCGCTTAACTTTGCCTTTTTCACTCAGCTCAACCGCACCAACAATCTTTTTCTTTTTGCTGTCTTTACTTCGGCCTTGCTTTAAAGTTTCTTTGCCTCCGAGAACAAATTCATCAACCTGTACGTCTCCAACAATGGGGTACTTTTTACTACTTTGCATGGCGGATCTTACCCTCTGCATAAATGCCCAGGCTGTTGTTCGGCTTATCCCATAACGCCTGGCTGCCTGTGAGGCGGAGATACCTTTAGTGGTGGCAGTCATCTCAAACATGATCCCAAATGCTTTTCGTTGCCCAAACCGTAAACCATGAAAAATTGTTCCATCTGTAGGACTTTCAATGTGATGGCAGCGATTGCAATCTCTTGCAAAATTCTTTTTGCGTATAGTAAACTTTGTATGTCGGCACTTGGTGCAGACAAATCCATTTGTCCTCTTAAGGCCTGAAAGATAAGCCAGATATGATCTGTCGTCCGGAAATCGCTTTACGAATTCTAAAATATTTTCTCCTGTAAATTCCATTTTGATTAGATTTTAGTCGTATTTCAGCCGACAGGATAAGTATTTAATTGATCACCTCAATTAATTTATTTTGTGACAATGGGTTACCTGCCTTGTAATAAGCGAAAATGGCGGGTGGTGGATGACCAGTAGCTTTTTAAACAGAAATACCAAAATCCCTTAGTCATCCGCCACCCGCCGCCTTTCTATTGTGGCCACCTGTAAACAAATGCATCAGTTACATTCATGTAAGTGGCAAACTTATCCCAGTAATATCCATCCTGGCCACTGAATACTTTCCAGAAAAGATAATCGGCCTCGTGCAGGTCGTTATTGGCATTGAGCTTTCGCGATATGCCCATTTGCGCATAACTATTGCATACCAGAGGAATAATTTCGGTTATTCTGTCCATGTTGGCACTTCCAACTTCAAGAAAAGCAAGACCCATAATGTAGGTTGCATCGTAAGCCGACAATGCAAATGCACCCGGCACAACACCGGTTGTTGATACTATTTTTGAGGAAAGCTGTTCCGCAAAATCCGGGGCAGCCCAGGCACTGCCTATTGCAATAAATGGTGACATGAAACCTGTTTTTACAGCGAATGCAGCTATGGTATTATCGGAAATCACAGATTTTAACTGAGCATTTCCATCGCAGCCGTACCATTTTACCAACCCCAATGTTTCGAAAGGCATTGCGGCGGTCATTATTGCTGATATCTCACTATACGTCAATGCCAGGATCGCCACATTTTCTGCACCATAGGTGGCAATGGCCTGGGTAACCTGTGTATTGATGGTATTTGCCAGGGAGGTGAAGGAGGTCTCGGAAGGGTCGTAGGTAGCTCCGGGGTAAATGAAACCACTTTCGGCCAAAAACCCGCTTGTAAATCCTTGTAGCAGTGAATTTCCCCAGATGTCATTCCTCATAACAGGGATAATAGCTTTTACTCCCTCTGTTACTGCCGCCTTTATCATGGCCCTGGCCTGGAAATTATCGTCGGCGATGATCCTGAAAATATGGCTTCCTGCATAGTTTATGCCAACGGCTGTGCTCGATGAATTAATAACTACGAGCGGGTTTTGATTCACAAATGGCATCAAGGCTTTAAGCTCGCTGCTTGAAGAAGGGCCTGCTACAAACATACTTGTCCCCTGCTCATACATATTCTTCAACAGGTTCATTGCAACTGTGGTATCCATTTTTGTGTCGGCAAATGTACAGGTGAAGGTAACGTCCCGGCCTGCGGCTGCCGCGTAGCGGTTTAGGTCTTCGAGCGCAAATTGTATAGCTGCTTTTGTGGCAAGTCCATTTTCAGGATTGTAAACGGTCAGGTCAAGCAGCGCGCCAAAGTTTACAGTTTGTTCGCCCGACGGAGCCGGGTCATCGCTTTTCTTACAACTGTTGCCAAGCGTTAATAAAAAACCCATTATAACCAATAATGAGTAAATCTGAATTCTGTTTTTCTTTTTCATGCTAATTTTTTTTAAAATGTGAATAATTTAAAATTCCTACTCTTAAGGCTTTTCGGCAACACTCCGCATTATTTATTGATTTCTGGTTTTCAATTTTTAAACTATCATCAATAAAAATCCGCTGCAATAGTATAGTAAAAAAATGGAATAAAAGCAACCAAAAGGTAAGCAAAAGGTGAACAAGGCAGGAAAAAAGGTAAGCAAAAGGTGAACAAGGTTTCAACTTTCGCTCATTCCAGAAAAACCATATTTGAGGCAAGCCTGTTTTCGGTAACCAGCGTAACATCATAAAATCCACCTTTGACTTTCAATGATATTGTCGTTTCAGCTAAAACAATCCCCGGCTGGGCGACATTTGTAAAGTTGCCCAAATTTTTTAGACGCTGTCAGTCCCTGGCTGGGCGGCATTTGTAATGCCGCCCAAAAACCAGGTTAAAACGCTTATTAGTAATGAATTTCATAGCCTGAGGCTGGGCGGCATTTGTAATGCCGACCATTAACACTATTATGATCAAATATGAATGATTTTCATAGCCAACCTTTTTTAAAGCGGAATTGCAAATTCCGCTTAGCCATAGGGGCTCACACCGAAGTCTGGCGGACGCTGACAGGTCAGTCATCAGGGTTCCGAACCCTTCGAGGGTTCGGAACCCTTTTGCTGCAATGGATGGGACGCAATCCCCGGCCGGGCGGCATTTGTAATGGC
>CAJATL010000190.1 GCA_903944895.1 uncultured Bacteroidota bacterium | reverse complement strand
GGTTACGAAACCAGCAACGTGCAGGCTGTGATGGACGGCGATCTTGAAGCATTTATCAAGGCATTTTTAATGGAGTTTGGTCAGAAAAAATAGGACATGAAAATTTTAGGAATCATACCGGCACGTTATGCTTCGAGCCGTTTTCCGGGAAAACCACTGGTGGATATTAACGGAATTTCGATGATAAACCGCGTTTATCAGCAGGCATCAAAAACTTCGTTGCTTAACAAAGTTGTTGTTGCCACCGACGATAAACGTATTTATGATGAAGTGATTTCACACGGCGGAGCTGCGGTGATGACAGCCGAAAATCATCGCAGCGGCACCGAAAGATGCCACGAAGTTGTCGAAAAACTATCTGCTTCAGGCGAAAATTATGATGTCGCCATCAACATCCAGGGCGACGAGCCTTTTATCGAACCTTCGCAGATTGATCGGATTGCTGCACTTTTTACGAATGCGGAAATAAAAATAGCCACGCTGGTAAAAGAGATAAAATCGGATGACGAGCTGTTTAGCCCGAATGTGGTTAAAGTTGTTTTGGGTAAAGATAAAAAAGCCCTTTATTTCAGCCGTCAGCCAATTCCATATTTGCGCGGAGTTGAGCAAAACGAATGGGTTAAAATAATTGGTTTCTACAAACATATCGGGATTTACGCCTATCGTACTGAGGTTCTGGCTGAAATCGTAAAATTGCCTGTTGGCAAACTCGAAGATGCTGAATCGCTCGAACAATTGCGGTGGCTCGAAAACGATTTTTCAGTTTATGCCGAGGAAACTGATTTTGAAAGTATTGCCGTTGATACCCCTGAAGATTTAAGAAAAATTATCAACATCTTAAATTCAAACAAACAAGTTTAGTTATCTTAGCGGGTCAAAGTTAAAAAATAGCAACAATGGATATTTCACGCCATATCAGCGACTTACTGTTTGAACACGAATGTGTGATTATTCCCGGATTTGGGGGATTTGTTTGTAGTTACAACCCCGCAAACATACACCCGGTGCAGCATTTGTTCAATCCACCATCAAAAGCGTTGCTGTTTAATCCGGAGCTAAAAACCAACGACGGTTTGCTGGCCAACCAGATTTCGGTTAGCCTGAAAATTACTTACAATCAGGCTCTCGAAATCATTGGTGAGTTTGTGAATGAAACGCTCAAATCAATCAATTCAGGAAGCCAGATTACCCTCGAAACTATCGGTGTAATTTATGCCGACCAGGAAGGTAACCTTCAGTTTAAGCAGAATCAAAAAAGTAATTTTCTTAAAGAATCTTATGGTCTGACATCATTTATTTCTCCTAAAATTAACCGGAATAACCGTAAAATAACCCTCAAGCCTGAACCACAATTTACCGACCGCAAAGCAAAAACCAATTCAAAAACACGCAGAATACTGGCAAATGTGGCTTTTATCATTGTTCCGGTTTTACTCACTTTTGGGTACTTTTATTTTAATACTGGAGTTTTTGAATCAGGTTTTCAGAGCAAAACCAGCCTCTTGCCTGACCTGACCAACGAAATTACCTCCGAAAAAATGGCGTTCCCTTCATTTTCGAATACAGGCACTGACGAATTACCGACTGATTTAAAGGATGATCTAACAGTGATAAACGAAAAACTGTTGGCATTAGAAAATATACCATCACAAAATATAGCTGCAGAGCCTGCTATTATAGAGAAAAAGATCGAAAAAGCCAAAGTTGTACCCGAAAATAAAAACAGCGCCGTTATCGAAAAATCTGTCGTCACCACCAAAAAGCATGTTCAGTCGGTGAGTTCAACCGGGGTGAAATATTATCTCATCGGCGGGTCATTCGAAAATGTTGAAAATGCCGATAAGCTGATTTCAAAATACAGCGGAAAAGGTTATAACCCTCAAATTATCGGACAAGCTTCAAATGGCTACTATCGGGTGAGCATCAACGATTATCTGTATAAAGAAGACGCCATGACCGAACTCCGTAGAATTCGTGTAAGCGAAATCCCCGGCGCCTGGGTGCTCCGCCAATAATCAAAATCCGCATTAATTTTTCTGGTTGTGACCAAAAGAAAACTCCAGCGCTTCGCCGAAAATTCCACATTTGACCATTTTTTCCAGCCTTATTATCACGAATTAATCAGTGGTTTCAGGTTGAGAGGAAAATGGAACAGCGATTTTTTTAAAAATGAAAATCCTCTGGTTGTTGAGCTGGGTTGCGGCAAAGGCGAATTTACCGTTGGCCTTGGCCGGAAATATCCCGAAAAAAATTTCATTGGCATTGATGTAAAAGGCGCACGTTTGTGGCGTGGCGCAAAAACCACCGATGACGAAAATCTCCCAAACATTGCTTTTATCCGACGCCAGGTTGAGCATCTCGAGCATTTGTTTGCTCCCGGTGAAGTTGATGAAATCTGGATAACTTTCCCCGTTCCTCAAATTAAAAATACGGCTGTAAAAAAGCGGCTCACTTCGCCTCAATTCCTCAACAGGTATCGCAAAGTTGCCAAAACCAGCACCATCATTCATCTGAAAACCGACAACACCATGTTTTTTGATTACACCCTTGAGGTAATCCAGGAGCAAAATCTACCTTTGCTTTTTATGTCGTATGATATTTACGAAAATCCCGATCACCAGGATGTTACCTCCATCCAAACCCACTACGAGAATATTTTTGCAGCCAAAGGCGAAACAATCAAATATCTCAAATTCATCCTTCATTAAAGGGGTTTATTTTTTCTTAAAAATCCCAACAGCATTGCTCATTATAAAAAAGTACTAATTTTGGACATCTAATTTTATCCTCTTCGTTTATGAACAGAGGCGCGCATTTATCCAAAAAAGCATCACTCATCAAAAATTAATATTTATGGCAGACTTAACAACACGTTTCCTGGGATTAACATTACGCAATCCGCTCATCGTCGGAAGTTCAGGCTTAACCGATTCGGTTGAGAAAGTTAAAGAAATCGAACAGGCAGGCGCCGGTGCTGTGGTGCTGAAATCGCTTTTTGAAGAAGAAATTATTGCTGAAATGGAAGAAACCCTTCACAGGATGACTTCACGGCAGTTTATCTACCCCGAAACTTTCGATTACATGGACGAAGATGTGGAGGAAGACAGCGTTAGAAAATATCTTCGGCTGGTTCAGGAAGCCAAAGCTGCCGTTCATATCCCGGTAATTGCAAGCATAAATTGTGTTACTTCTCAAAAGTGGACATACTTTGCTAAAGAATTGCAGGAGGCTGGTGCCGATGCGCTCGAACTTAATCTCTTTATTTTGCCAACCGATTTTTCGCGTTCAGCCGAAGAAAATGAGAAACTCTATTTCGAAATTGCCAAAGAAGTTTTATCGCAGGTTACCATTCCGGTGCTGCTTAAAATCAGTTATTACGCGTCCAACCTGGGGCAGATGATCCAGAAATTGTCAGAAACAGGAATAAAAGGGATTACCTTGTTTAACCGCTTTTACAGCCCCGATTTCAACCTCGAAAATTACCAGGTAATTTCGACAAACGTACTGAGTAAACCTGGCGATTTAAGTATTTCGTTACGCTGGATTGCCGTGATGGCACATCGGGTTAACTGCGATCTGGCAGCCTCCACCGGCGTTCATGATGGCGAAGCGCTCATTAAACAACTTTTGGCTGGCGCCAATGCTGTTCAGGTGGTTTCGGCACTGTACAAGCACGGTTATCCGCATATTACGCAAATGCTCGATGATGTTACGAAATGGATGGAGCAGGAAGGCTATGACAAAATTGATGATTTCAGAGGAAAAATGAGCCAGGCAAAAAGCAGTAATCCTGCGGCTTACGAGCGCGTCCAGTTTCTCAAAAATTTCAGGCATTTTGTTTACCAGTTGTAAAATTATAAAACCAGAATACTTGATTTTGACAAATTGAAATCCGGATTTTGAACCGGACATCCTGTCATTTCGACGACAAAGAAAAATGATCAGGATGCTTTAAAATCATTTGGCATAATATTCGTCAGCGTGCGGCCATCAAATCAATTTATTAACTCAGGCTATCAGAAGCCGGAAATAATTTTATAAAATGAGTGAAAATATCGAAAAAATTACCTGCCTGATTATCGGATCAGGTCCTGCAGGATACACTGCAGCCATTTATGCAGCCCGCGCCGAGTTACATCCTGTTATTTACCAGGGAATGCAGCCGGGAGGCCAGTTAACCATCACCACCGAAGTGGAGAATTTTCCCGGTTACCCGGATGGCGCGCAAGGCCCGGCAATGATGGAAGACATGAAAAAGCAAGCCGAACGTTTTGGCACCGAAGTACGCTGGGGCGAAATTGTTGACGTGGACGTAACAAAAAGGCCTTTTCTGGTCAAAACTGATGATGGCACCCAATTACTTGCCGAAACAATCATTGTAGCTACCGGAGCTTCGGCAAAATGGCTGGGAATCCCATCGGAGCAGGAGTACAACGGTTATGGCGTTTCGGCCTGCGCTACCTGCGACGGATTTTTCTATAAAGGAAAAGTTGTGGCAATAACCGGTGGTGGAGATACCGCCGCCGAAGAGGCTTCCTACTTGTCGAAACTGGCCAAAAAAGTTTACCTCATCCATCGCCGCGAGGAATTGCGTGCTTCGAAAGCCATGCAAAACAGGATATTTAAAACCGCCAACATCGAGCCGATCTGGAATAGCGTTGTTAAAGAAATTGTCGGTAAAAAAGAAGGCTTCATGAAAGCCGTAACCGGGGTGATTGTCGAGAACGTGAAAACCGGCGAGAAAAAAACCATCGAAATTGACGGCTTCTTCGTTGCCATCGGTCACCGGCCAAACTCCGATTTATTTAAAGGAAAACTCGATCTGGACGAAACCGGATATATCATCACAGCACCTGATTCGACAGCCACCAGCGTTAAAGGTATTTTTGCTGCCGGCGACATACAGGATCATGTGTTCCGCCAGGCTGTAACAGCAGCGGGTTCAGGCTGCATGGCAGCTCTTGAAGCCGAAAGGTTTCTGGCTGATCAGGAATAAAAAGTAATCGAAATTCAGAAATACACAAAAGGCTGCCTTGTTTTGGGGCAGCCTTTTGTGTTTTAATAAAACAGCCTATTTCTTTTCTTTTACCACCACAGTTACTTCTTTAACTATTTCCAGCGCAGTGGTGATGGTTTTTAAATCGGGATCAATGGTGCCGTCGGAGCCGTTATAGTGGCCATGTCCGATAGGTTTTAGCTGGTATTCATCTTTAAGGTCAGATAAATTAATCTCAACAGCGTAAATGAGCGAAGGCTGGGACGATGATTTGTACTCGTCGTCATCCGGAAATTTGCTGTTGGTCCAGAACTCGTTCCAGTCCCATGATTGATTGATTTCGAAAAGTACTTTGATTTTCTCAGGAAGAGCAACATCACTGCGGGCATCCAACACAAAACCTGCTTTTGGTGTGGCCGAAGTGTATGCGTCGGGAACAGGATTTTCCATGGTTGGCATGTAGTGACCTTCATCAGAAACTACGCCGCGGCTGTGCGCCCAAACAGGCAAAGCTGCCGGACGGATCAGTTTGCCGGGTTTCCATTTGCCTTCAGACTTATCGGCATATTTAAAATATCCTTTGCCAATGGATTCGCTCACGTAAAGTGTCTGGATGTAGTTTCCCTTTTCATCCTCCACCCAGGCCGCCATCAGCGGGTGATTGTGTGCTTCACCTGGCTTGACGGTCAAAATAATTTCATTGCCCTGGCCCAGGGTATTGGTTTTGATGATTTCAGGTTCGGCGGGCTTGTTTTTTTGAGCCTTTGCAGGCAAAGCCAAAACCAGCACTATTGCTGCCATGAGATAAAACACCGGATTGATTATATTTTTCATCGATTTATGATTTGTGATTTCAGATTTGTGATTTGTGAAAACAGCTAAGCGCTCTACGCAGAGCGCTTTGCCCTTCGTGATTTGAGATTTGTAATTTATACTTTTCCATTAAAACTCTACCATGATTCCGATGGTTGGCAACAGGGTTCCTGATGTAGAAGCCGTTGCTGTTCCCGAACCAACTGCATTTACTGCTCTGAGTTGCACATCGTATGGAGTGCCATTGGTTAAACTGCTGATTGTAAGTGGACTTGTGGTTACGGCTGGCGAAGGGGTTGTCCATGAACTGCCTCCGTTAGTAGAATATTCATAATTTGAAATAGGAGAGTTACCATCACCACCAGCAGTGAAAGCAACAGAAAGTTGACTGTCGCCCGGAGTTATTGATGTGATGGTTGGTGCAGCTGGAGTAGTAGTTACAGTTCCCCAAACTTGAATCCAATCAATATAAACTACTTCTGAAGTAGATGCAGACTGAGTGCCAATAGCAAAAAACTGTGGTGTGGTTGTGGTTACTGCAGGAACTAGAACTGCTCCGGTACCATTAGCTTCCGTTAAAGTATAGGATACATAAGAAGTTGTTCCTTGATTTGATGTTACAGCATACATTTTGGCTGAACTAGTATTTGCCGCTGCACCAAAATTTATTTGAATTTTATTAGCAGTTGTTCTTTTAAGTCTGACAATAATTGAATTTACATTAAATTGGGAAGTAGTAATACCTTTGGTAATGGAAAGATTTATACATTTACCACCAGAAATACTCATGCCACTCGTCCAATTACTAAGTTCAACGGCGTTGCCAGTATAGTTAGTAGTAATCTGTGCCGGATCAATAATAATATCACCCATTGTAATTCCTTGGGTAACATTAGATGGTTTTAACTGATTAGCACCGGAAGTAAAATCGTATTGCCCCATCAATATATCGGCGGCAAATAGGTGAGAGGAGAATAGTAAAAATAGCGTTGAAGCACAAAGATACTTAAAAGGTATTAAGTAAAAGGCTTTCATTTGATGTGCGTGTAATTTTCTCATATTAAATTGATTTTAAAAAGTTCAACACTAGTTTGCTTCATTTTGTAGAATAACTAACTATTATTCAGCGTACAAATTAAGCGCTGTTTTTTTAGAAGTAATAACAACATTTCGTCAAATTGTACCACATATTCATATTAACAAATATAAAGTTTTATTTTATTGATAATCAGGGGAATATTTATTTTAAGCAAAAAAAAACAGCCTTTACCACTCAGGATAAAGGCTGCTAAAGCAAAAAAAACAGGCTTTTTATTTGATAATTGTTTCCGAACCAAAATTAAAAATACCTGATTCTGTTCGTGCAGTTTTCATAATTTTATCGAGTTGCGCTACAACTTTCGGAAATTGCGCTGCAACATCCTTGTCTTCGTGCAAATCCGTTGATAAATCGTAAAGCTGCATTTTACCATTCGGATTCTTCGCGTAATTGAGTTTTATGCCTTTCCAATTTCCCATGCGAACAGCGAGCTTTCCACCTCCTTCGTGAAATTCCCAATACAAATATTTGTGCGTTTTTTGATTGAACTTCGACAATAAAGTGGGCAGCATCGATATTCCATCGGTTTTGACTGATGATTTAATTGCGGCTAAGGACTTAAAAGTGGGCAATATATCCCAAAAAGCAGAAATATGGTCTGTTTTAGAACCCACTTGAATTGTTCCGGGCCATGATGCAATCATGGGCACTCGTATTCCACCTTCAAACATATCGCGTTTTACACCGCGCAACGGACCATAACTGTTGAAAAAATCAGGATCAGCTCCACCTTCGCGATGCGGACCGTTATCGCTTGTGAACATGATAATGGTATTTTTATCCAATCCCAATCGTTTTAGTTCGCTCACCACATCGCCCACATAAGCATCCAGGCGCGAAATCATGGCAGCAAAATCGGCATGTGGATTTACAGACGAACCGTACGCTCCATCTTTGTAACCTTCGCCACTCTCTACTCCTTTATAAGGTATCTTCTCTGCTATTTTATCTTTATATAAATTCAGAATTGAATCTTCCGGCGAAGTGAGTTCGGCATGAGGCAGTACATAAGGCAAGAACATAAAAAATTTATTGCCTGCATTTTTTTGTAAAAACTGCAAAGCTTGTTGATGTATTAAATCCTGCGCATATTGCTCTTTCTTTTCTCCCGAATTTCCATCCAACATTATTTTAGTTTGGTTGTGCCACAAATGGTAGGGATAGTAATTGTGCGCCAAACGCTGACAATTATAACCATAAAACTCGTCGAAGCCCTGATTATTAGGGTCGCCACTTGTACCCGGCGAGCCTAATCCCCATTTGCCAAAAGCACCGGTTGTGTATCCGGCTTGCTGGAGCATTTTTGCAATGCCAAACGTATTTGCGGGCAATGGATACTGACCTTCAGGGACGTTTTCTTTATTTCCACGAATAAATGTGTGACCGGTATGTAAACCTGTCATCAACGACGACCGTGAGGGTGCACTTACC
>CAJATL010000189.1 GCA_903944895.1 uncultured Bacteroidota bacterium | reverse complement strand
CGCTGCTGACAATTAACTTCTATGTGAAAATCTTTTTGCATGGTTTTGTTTGTTAAGATTTAATTTTTTGCAGAGCGAAAAGCGCAGAGGGCAAAGCGCAAAGAGAAGAAACATATTCCACCAATTTTTTCCATTCTTCCATCATTCCATCATTCCATCATTCAATTGTCGCCCCGATAGCTTTCGGGGGTCAAATTGTCGAATTGTCGAATTATTCCATTTTTCATTCTTCCATTCTTCTCTTCTCGGCTATTCAAACTTTGGCTAACTTTTTTTGCTTCCTTTGACACTTTAGAGAGAACCTCACAGGTTTTGCAAACCTGGTAGGTTTCGTCCCAATTCACCACTCAACTATTCTTCCATTTTTCCCAATCTTCCATCATTCCATAATTCAATTGTCGAATTTTCAAATTGTCGAATTCTTCCATTCTTCCATTCTTCCATCATTCCATTCTTCTCCCGCCGAAGCGGGATTTCGGCTAACGCCTCAACATTCCATTTTTCCATTCTTCCATCATTCCAACTTTCCTATCTTCCATTCCTCCATTGTCGAATTGTCGAATTGTCGAATTATCTCATTGTAGAACTCTTCCATTCTCCCCTTCTCCCCCTCTTCCTCACCCTTCCTTCTTTTTCTGATGCAACTGAATAATCGAATTAAGCATGGCTTCGGTTTTTGATGCACCTTCTCCAAGCAGAAAACCTATTTTTTGAACCATTCCCAGGTTTTGGTCGATTACCTCGGTAACACGATGAATGATTTGCTCGTTGCGCACTTCGGGCGAAAACATGTCGCGGACAATACCTCCGACAATCTTGTTTTTCTTGATCGAAAAAACACTCAGGTTTAAGAAGGATTCTTCCACTTTTACATCGCGGCTTAAGATATTTTCGCCGGATGAGAGCACATTCTGGAAAACCTTGTAAAAAGCTACAGGAACCAGGGTTTTCAGGTCGGCGCCGCGCAAGCCGGGGATAATATCGTCAATCATCCGGGCTTCTTCACCTAAAAGCTCTATAAAACCTCTGTTTGATGAAATCACCTTAAGTTTTTCGTCAACGACGATAACCCCTGATGGAATCTGATTCAGGATGTAACGGGAGGTTTCCATTTTATCATTCACCAAATCCAGTTCCTCTTTCCGGGTTTTCAATTCCGCTTTCAAACCTCCCAGTTCATCCGAGATTTTTTTATTGGTATCACGTAAAGTGGCGATGTAATTGGTTTTGTTTTTCAGGGTAAAATCATAACACATGTCAGTCCTTGAAATACCTTGGGCAATGGCTGTTGCAAAATGATTACAGGTTTTGAAACCACAGGCAGAGCAGCTTTTTTGTTCTGAAATTTCATCTTTGCCAAGCAATTTCAAGATTTCCTGAACTTTATTTTCATCAGGTAATTCGAGGCGTTGGTCATCTTTTTTAAAAGTCCTCGTCAGGTTCAGGTCGCTGAATTTCGCCATTTCTTCGTGCCACTTATTTAGATCCAGGTTTTTGAGCCGCTTGTTGGCATAATCAACAACCAACGAATCTCTTAAATGCTTGTCGCCACCATGAGTCATTCCGGGGCCCATTACACAACCTTTGTCATAAAACAGGTTAAAGTGCTTTTGAATATGATCAATATAATTTTCGAACGATTCGACGGCGTCAAGTGAATGAGGATCACCATCAACCGTTACAATTTTGCCATCCAGGAGCTTTTCGTTGATTCCGGCAGCCTGCAAAAAACCGTTGCTCACCGGATACAGCGAGCCTTTAAACCCGATTGGCGGATCAAACTCAGAAAATTCGAGCTGACTTTCATGTATTTCAAACTCATCGAATAATTGCCGCAACTCGTTAAAAGTAAGGGCAGCATCTACCTTTTGGTCATCCTTAAAAAGCTCTGCCTCGTTTTTCGTAGCGATGCAAGGGCCGATATAAACAATTTTGGTATCCTGCCCAAACACGCGCCTTACCACCATAGCAGTGGCTATCATTGGTGAAACAATTGTCGCGAGATTATCAACAAGCGCAGGATGGAATTTTTCGACAAAGGCAACAATAGCCGGGCAATTTGCTGTGAGGTAATATTTTCCTTTAAAATCGTCGAAATGCTTTTGATAAGCCCGCGCAACAAGATCAACACCAAACGAAACCTCGTTAACATACTCAAAACCCAAAGCCCTGATCATCTCAACAAACTTGCGATAATCGGTAATATCAGGAAATTCACCCGAAATGCTGGGATCGACAATTGCGGCAACTTTTTGTTCCGATTTAAGCAATTCTTTAGTGTATTCCGTTGAACTCCGGTAGGTGATAGCATCATAACTACAAGCCCGTATGCAGGTTCCACAACCGATGCAACGATTATCATCAATTTCGGGATGCTCTATTCCCACGGTTACCCTGATTGCATGAACCGGGCATACCCTTGCACACTGGAAACAGGAAACGCACTTGTCGGGATTAATTTTTATTAGCGACATATTAATTTCATAAGATTAAAGCAACTCATTTTCTAACACTTCACGGATCGAACCTAGCGTTACCAATTCAAATTTCTTTTCGCCAATTGTTAATGAAGGGCCGTTCTCACACTTCCCAAAGCAATGCTTGCCGCGAAAAGTAACCTTGTGCATGAGATTATTCTCTTCAAGAAACTTTTTGATTTCCTGCACGATATTTTTATTACCCCTTGCAAAACAGGAACTTCCTAAGCAAATCACGATTTCAACCCGTCCGTTACTCATTGTAGTCATTAATTATTTCCAAAAGTAATTCATCGACGGCAAAATACTGAAAAATATTTCATCCGGACAATTTTTGTTAAATAATTAACAATGTGAATTAAATAACATAAAAAGTCTATCTTTGTCTTGATAATTGTAACTCATTAATCATTAACCAAATGGGTCAGATAGAGACGGTTTTACAGAGATTTCAGACAAATACCAGGGACAATTTATTGCCCATACTTCAGGAAATTCAGCAGGAAACAGGATTTCTTTCGGAGGAAGCCATCATCAAAGTGAGCGGATATCTTAAAATCCCAACCAGTAAAATTTACGCAGTAGCCACTTTTTACGATCAGTTCAGGTTTACCCCGCGTGCAAAATACCGGATTAAAATCTGTTCGGGCACTGCCTGCCACATTACGGGAGCCGAAAACATCCTGTCGCAACTCGAAAAGCGACTAAACATTAAAGCAGGTGAAACGTCCAAAGATGCCATGGTAAGCCTGGAAATTTCGCAATGTATCGGCGCCTGCGGACTTGCTCCGGTGATTTTGGTAAACGATACATTTTATGCAGTGGTAACAGCCGAAAAAATTGATGAAATCGTTGATTTTGTCAAAGGAACATCTGGAAACTAAATTACACAACAACGATGAGCAGCAAAACCCAATACCTGATTAATGAGGTCCTGATGAACTTTACAGGAGAAACCACTCCCGAAATCCAGAGCGAAATTGACCTCTTGCTTCGCAAACGGCTCGAAAAACCCTTAATTTATGTTGGCACCGGCACTTGCGGAATCGCAGCCGGCGCTGACAAAACGCTTCAAAAAGTTAAGGATTATCTTCAAACAGCCAACCTTGATGCCGAAATTGTTGAAGTTGGATGCGTTGGCCTTTGCAGCGCCGAACCTTTGCTCGATATTCAACTGCCCGGCAAAGCAAGAATCAGCTTTCAAAAAGCCACTCACGAAAAGGTGAACTCCATTCTTGATGAATGTTTTCACAACCAGATTTCAGGTGACCATGTGCTTGGCCAGGTAAAAAATGACCAGCACGAACTTTGGGAAAATATCCCAATCATCAACGATCTACCATTTTTCAAGAAACAAAAACGCATCCTGTTGTACGATTGCGGCGAGATTTCACCTTCAAGCCTCGACGAATACATTGCACGGGGAGGTTATCAGCCGTTTATAAAATCCATTCTCAACTATCCGCCCGATGAAGTTTGCGATATTATCGAAGACAGTGGCCTTCGCGGGCGTGGCGGTAGCGGTTATCCCACAGCAAAAAAATGGAAAATTGCACGCACCACAGCCAGCGATCAAAAATACCTGATTTGTAATGCCGACGAAAGCGACCCCGGCGCATACATGGACCGCGCCCTGGTAGAAGGAAACCCGCACCGTTTAATCGAAGGAATCGCCATCAGCGCCTACGCCATGGGTGCGAGCAAAGCCTACATTTACATCCGCAACGAGTATAAACTAGCTGTAAAGCGCCTTAAAAATGCCCTGCAACAAGCCAAAGATTTTGGTTTTACCGGAAGCAACATTTTCAACAGCGGTTTTAACCTGCAGATTTTTCTTCGCGAAGGCCCCGGAGCCTTTGTTTGTGGCGAAGAAACCGCCCTCATCAAAAGCCTCGAAGGGCGAAGAGGGATGCCGCGTATCAAGCCCCCCTACCCTTCCGAAAAAGGTTTATTCAGCAAGCCAACGGTTGTAAACAATGTGGAAACCCTTGCCAATGTGCCGCTTATTTTAAAAAATGGCCCAAAATGGTTTAAAGCAATCGGTACAAAAAAAAGTACTGGCACCAAGTTGTTTGCCCTTACGGGGAAAACCACGCACACGGGTCTGGTTGAAGTTCCTTTTGGGATTACCCTGGAAGAGATAATTTATGAAATCGGTGGCGGGATAAAGAATTCGAGACAATTTAAAGCCATCCAGATTGGCGGCCCTTCGGGAAGTTGCATTCCCGAGCAACGGATAAATCTTAAAATTGATTACGATCTTTTTGAAGACGAAAAACTCATCATGGGATCAGGCGGCATGGTAGTGATGGACGAAGATACCTGCATGGTGGATATGACCAAATTCTTCATCAATTTCCTGCAAAAGGAAAGTTGCGGAAAGTGCATCCCTTGCCGCGAAGGCACCAACCGAATGTACGAAATTTTAAATGCCATCACCCAGCGACCGGCAACCGAGGAGCAACACGAAACTTTATCACGGTTTAAAGGCGTGATGCAGTTGGAAAGCCTGGCCCAGGTTATCAGGGAAACTTCGCTTTGCGGGCTTGGAAAAACTGCTCCAAACCCCGTACTAAGCGCCCTGGAATACTTCCGCGATGAATTTGAAGAACATATCTACGAGAAAAAATGCAGGGCAAATGTCTGCAAAAACCTGCGGGCTTTTATTATTTCTGCGGGTCGCTGCACCGGCTGCATGGCCTGCATAAAAAAATGCCCCACCGATGCTATCGTCGGATCGGCACGGCAGCCTCATTTTATCATTCAGGATAAGTGCATCAATTGCGGCGCATGTTACGATGCCTGCATTTTTTCGGCCATTGACATTGTGTGAAAAACAACAGATTTTTCAAAAATCTCAAACAAAAGCAAAATTCAACTCACAATTTTAAAACATCAATTCTGATGATTTTTAACATCGAAGTAAACGACAAAACCATTAAAGCAAAAAAGGGCGACACCATCCTCGAAACCCTGCGTAAGAACGGCATCACGGTTCCAACGCTTTGCAACATGGAAACATTTACCCCTACCGGCGCCTGCCGCATTTGCGTGGTCGAAGTCGAAGGTCGCGACGACCTGGTAACTTCGTGCTCGCACCCTGTCGAAGAATGGATGAAGATAAAAACCCATTCGCCGCGTGTGATCAGGGCAAGGCGCACCATCGTCGAATTGTTGCTGTCGAGCCATCCCGACGATTGCCTGTATTGCATCCGCAACGGCTGTTGTGAGTTGCAACAACTTGCCCGCGAACTCGGCATCCGCGAACGAAGGCTCCCGGTGGTTAAACCCTTACGCAAAAAAGACCCGTCAAGTGCCAGCGTGGTGCGCGATCCGGCAAAATGTATCCTCTGCGGCCGTTGTGTGAGAATCTGCAAAGACCGCATCGGAATTTCGACGCTCGATTTTATTGGCAAAGGCATGGAAACCACGATAGGTCCGAGTTTCAACAACAAACTCAATGTTTCGAACTGCATCAACTGCGGGCAGTGTATCATGGTTTGCCCAACAGGCGCACTCCACGAAAAAGACAACATCAGTCAGGTGATGGAAGCCTTGCAAAATCCCGAAAAATACGTGGTGGTTCAGATTTCACCAACGGTTTCGATTTCGCTGGCAGAAGAATTTGGCTCTAAAGCCGGCAAAGAAATGAGCGGACTGCTGATTTCGACCTTACGAAAAATGGGATTTAACCGTGTTTTCAAGACGGCATTTGCCGCGGATATCATGATAAACCAGGTGGCTGAAGAACTTTTCCAGCGCCTCGAAAATGGGGCCAACCTGCCGATGTTTTCCAGCGATTGCCCGGCTTTTATCAAATACATGGAAGAATATCATCACGACCTGCTTCAAAATATTTCGCTATGCAAGTCGCCGCAGCAAATTATGGGAAGCCTCATCAAACATCATTATGCGAGGCAGCAAAAAATAAAGGCTGAGAATATTTTTTCAGTTTCGCTCATGCCCTGCACCGCCAAGAAATTTGAAGCCCAGCGCGAGGAAAATACCCACAAAGGAATTTCGGACATTGACACGGTGCTTACCACCCGCGAAGTGGTGCGGCTGATAAACCTTTTTGGCCTCGACATGCAGCAGAGTGTGCCCGAACTGGCCGACAGCCCGTTCGCCATCAGGAGTTCATCCGGAAAAATCATCGGAACCAGCGGTGGCGTGGCCGAAGCAGTTTACCGCACACTTTATTACAAACTGACGGGCAAAAACCTGGTGAACTTTAAAATTGCACCCCTGCGGGTGAATAAAAATATCCGTGAATTTCACTCGAAAGTTGGCAACCATAAAATTGGTTTTGCAGCAGTTAATGGTTTGGAAAATGCCCGTGAACTCATCAACCAGGTAAAAGCCGGGCGTAACGACCTTCAGTTTATCGAAGTGATGGTTTGCCCCGGAGGCTGCATCAATGGCGGCGGACAGCCCATCACCAAAAATACGGAGATTGCAAAAGCGCGGGTGAAAAATATGTATGATATTGACGAAAAAGATTCGATAAAGGTTTCATATAAAAACCCCGCTGTGATTGACCTTTTTGGCAAGTACACCGGAAAAGAAAAGGATTCGTTCCTGGAAAAACTGACTACGACCTATCAGAAAAGGGATGTTTTATTATAAAGGAAGGTTTAATAAAATGAAAATACTATCTTTCTTAATCTTGTTTATTCTTTCATTTTCATCAAACCTCCAATCCCAAAACTGGACTGAGCCTGTGAATGTTTCCAATATGAATGATTTCATTCTTAACTGTGACTTTACAATAGATAATACCGGTATCATCCATTGTGTTTGGAGTCTCAAATATAGCGCAAATTACGGAGTAATTTACTATGCAAAATCAGAAGATGACGGGCTTACCTGGACTGAGCCGGTAAGTGTTTCGCAGAACATTAACTATTATTGTACTAACCCGCAAATAGTGCACGATTCACAAAACAATCTTTATGTGGGTTACGACCTGAATGATTATTCTCCTCAAACGTGGGGAAGTTATGCTTGTCTTGTTAAAAAGGATAGTGCAGGATGGGGTTTACCTTTAACTTTATCAGAAGGCATAGACACAAGATTGGCCGTTGATAAAAATGATAGGATTTACATATTTTGGTATCAGGGATCTCCACATTCTGGTGAGTTTTGTTATCAATACCTTGAAGGAATGGAATGGAGTTCAATATTTTGTCCTTTCGATAACCAGGGAAAGACATATTTGAATGAGGTTGTTGTAGATAGCATCAATAATTTACATGGTGTTGGAGTACATGATTCATTAAGCTTTTTAAACGATCATACTTGCTATTATTATTTTGATTATCAATCCAATCAATGGGCTAATATTGTTGATCTTTCTATTGGTACAACAAACCGTGATAACGATATTGCACTTGATACTGATCAAAATCCACACATAATCTGGGAAGAATACAAAACACTATATTCATGGTTCGATGGTGCAAGTTGGGCACTAACAGATACTATAAGTTTTAAAAACACTTATCGCGTTGTAATCGAAGTTGATAAGTCAAATAATATTCATTTAGCCTCCACCGAAGATAACGGAGGTGGCATTAATCTCATGTATTACTACCAATTTGACGGCATAAATTGGGAAAGCATGATTGTTGATCATGGAAATAATGTAATTTTTACTCCAGAATTTGAAATATTTAACAATCAATTGTATGTTGTTTATGATAAAAGTAATAGTGTACCTTATGGGGATATTTTCATTTCAAAACTTGAACTTCTATCAACAACCTTTGAATATAATAATTCTTTAGGGGGTGAAATTCAGATGCAAAATGTCCCAAATCCATTTTCAGGTACTACAAAAATTCGGTACAACCTGGAAAATGAGGCCACCATTCAATTGAATATTTACAACTATACCGGTCAATTGATCAAATCAATTGATGAAGGAACACAACCAAAAGGCACTCATTTTATCGAATTTGATGCAAATGGATTGAAGGATGGGGTTTATCTTTATTCGATATTTGTGAACGGAAAAAAGACAGATTCAGAGAAAATGACGATAATGAAATGATAAATTGTTTATTATTAACGTGATAATTATAAATTTATGAGAATTATTAAAAAATTTCTACTAATATTTTTATTGCCGATTTCATTTTCCGCAAACCTCCAATCCCAAAACTGGACTGAGCCTGTGAATGTTTCAAATTTAACAGGTCAGGACCGAATGCCTGATATTACTATTGATACGTACAATGTTATTCATTGTGTCTGGGTACATGACTATGAACTTAACTTTTCCAAAATTTTTTATTCAAAATCATCTGATGAAGGAGCCACCTGGTCAACGCCGCAAAATATTTCACAAAACAATGAAAAAAGGGTTGACAATCCGAGGATCGTTGCTGACTCGAATAACAGACTTTTAGTAACGTATGATTATAACGTGGGAGATCCAGCCAATACAAAAATATTAATGAAGATAAATGATGGATTCTCCTGGAGCTTAGCAGATACAATTACACCCGACATGCCTGGTTCCCGTCAAAGTAAATTGGTGCTTGATAATAATAATCGCCTTTATTGTTTTTGGTATCATGACATAAACAACGGAACTTCATTTTATAAATATTTTGAAAATGATATTTGGAGTGAAACAATTACCGTACTATCAGGAAATAATTATTTTGCTTTAGTTAAAGGTGTTTGCGATCCAACGAATAAGATTCATTGCATTGCAAAATATCACGCAGAAGGTGAAAATCATAATAAGGACAGGTTGATTTACCTGACAATGAACAATAATTTCTGGTACCCATTCGAAGAAATCAGCGCACCAACCGAGAGTCCGGGGCAGGACATTGATATTGATTCAGATAACCTTCCTCATGTAGCATACAGACAGAAAAGCCCTGTTTCACCACCTTTTGAGGATAGTACAGTTTATATTCATTTTGATGGTAATTCCTGGACAGAACCTGAGTTAGTTGTGGAAGACCCGTATCATCAAAAAATAGCTATTGATGAAAATAACAAATTAAATATTTTTGATATTGAGAAAACAGAAAATGGTTGCATGTTGGTACATCATTATAAGACAAACTTTCGATGGGAAGGCTACATAATTGATGAATCAATCTGGAATACAATTCATTATGCAATTTACCATCATAACCAACAGTTGAATGCTGTTTTTTTAAGACAAGGACTAAACGACGACCCGGAAATTTTCTTCTCAAAATCAGATATCGTTTCACCTGTAAATGAAGAAAAACTTATTTCAGATTTTGATGATTTTAAAATATTTCCAAATCCATTTTATAATTGGTCAACAATTTGTTTCACTTTGAACATCCCTTCATTTGTCGAAGTAAAAATTTACACCTTTCAGGGTCAGCTAATCAAAACCTTGGTAAGTGAAAAAAAAGAAATGGGTAGTTACCAATGTTTGTGGGATGGAAATGATCATAACGGAAAGGAAGTTGAATCAGGCCTTTACCTCGTCCGCCTGCAGTCGGGCAGGAACATTCTCACACGCTCTGTGGAATTTATTAAATAAAAATCGCTAAACAAGCTATTCGACAGTGATCAATAATTGTAAAATGAATAAAAAAGATGAGCCACTCCAAACGTAAACAATTGGTTTTTACTGTAAAAGACAAATGCAGGGTTTGTTTTGCCTGCGTAAGGGAATGTCCGGTAAAGGCCATCAAAATTATCCGTAGCCAGGCCGAGGTTATCAACGAAAGGTGCATCGGCTGCGGTAACTGCACCATTGTTTGCAGCCAGGGTGCTAAAGTTTTCCTGAAAACCGAAAGTGATGTAAAGCAGATTCTCGCCGAAAACGAAAAAGTGATTGCCATCGTTGCGCCCAGTTTCCCGGCCGAATTTACCGAAATCGAAGATCACCGGCAGTTTGTCGGGATGATCCGGGAACTTGGTTTCAGCCACGTTTGCGAAGTGGCTTTTGGCGCCGATATGGTGGCGCGCGAATACCGCAAAATCCACGACAATCATTCCACCGACCGCAGCATCTCGTCCGATTGCCCGGCCATCGTTTTCTTTATCGAACATTACCATCCAAACCTTGTAGATACACTGGCACAAATTGCTTCACCCATGGTGGCCATGGCGCGGATTGTCCGCACAAAATACGGCGCCGACAGCAAGGTGGTTTTTATCGGGCCGTGCATCGCCAAAAAAGCCGAAAGCGACGAAGTTGACGAAGCCATCACTTTTATGGAGCTGAGAAACCTTTTTGCGCAGTTAAACCTGAAACCTGAAAACGTGGTTCCCAGCGATTTTGATCCGCCACAGGCAGGCAAAGGCTCCATTTTCCCGGTAAGCCGCGGTTTGTTGCAAACAGCCAATATTTCCGAAGACATCATCAACGAAAATGTAATTGTTGCGTCGGGAAGGGTAAATTTTAGAGAGGCGGTTAAAGAATTTGAAAATGAAAAGAATGAGCGGCAGCACCTCGAGCTTTTATGCTGTCGTGGCTGCATCATGGGGCCGGGCATGTCGCCGGGAGGCTCGCGCTATAACCGCCGGCAGAACGTGAGCAATTTTGTGCGGAAAAAACTCGAAAACCTGGATTTTGAAGAATGGCAGAAAAATATTGACGAATTCAGTTCGGTGGATTTTTCGGAACAGCACGAAGTCCGCGACCGGCGAATTGATCTTCCCGACGAGGCCGACATCACCAAAATCCTGCAATCCATCGGAAAAGCTGAGTTAAAAGACCACCTCAACTGCGGTGCCTGCGGTTACGACACCTGCCGCGAACATGCCATCGCCATCATCCAGGGTTTGGCCGAAAACGAAATGTGCCTCCCTTACGCCATCGAAAAGCTGCACGAGTCGGTTGAAGAACTCCATGTTTCGAACACAAACCTGGCATCTACACGGCAGGCACTGAAACAGTCGGAAAAGCTGGCCAGCATGGGACAACTTTCGGCCGGGATTGCCCACGAACTCAACAACCCGCTTGGCGTTATCACGATGTACAGCAATATTTTAAAGGAAGAAGCGCCCGAAAATGATCCCATCCGCAAAGATCTGGACCTCATCGTTGAGCAGGCGGCACGCTGTAAAAAGATTGTGGGTGGCTTATTGAATTTCGCCCGCAAAAACCAGGTAAATCTTTCACCAACCAACATGACCGATTTTTTAAACCAGAGCATCGCTTCGGTGATAAAGCCCGAAAATATTGAAGTGAAGTTCGAAAACCGCATCAAACAGCCCATGGCCAATGTTGACCAGGACCAGATGATGCAGGTTTTGACCAATCTGGAGAAAAATGCCGTGGAAGCCATGCCTGATGGCGGAAGCCTGAAAATAACACTCGAAGACACCAAAGATGAAATCATCATCAGCATTTCGGATAGTGGCACCGGTATTAGCAAAGAAAATATGGAACATATTTTTACGCCGTTTTTTACGACCAAAGGCCTTGGTAAAGGCACCGGACTTGGGCTGCCGTTGGTTTATGGCATTGTAAAAATGCACCAGGGCAAAATTGATGTAAAATCCAATGCCGATCCCGGCCAGGGTGCTACCGGAACCACTTTTATCATTAACTTTCCAAGGAATTTGGGGGAATAAATTTTAAATTGAAACAACAAAAATATTTGATATGAAAAAAATAATTTTAATCGTTGACGATGACAGTGATTACCTGTTCCAGCTTAAACTTAAAGTGGAACGGTTTGGTTTTGAGGTGGTAACTGCCGATGGGCAGCGGGAAGGCGAAAAAGTAATCGAATCGCTCAAACCCGACCTCGCCATTTTTGACCTGATGATGGAAAACGAAGACAGCGGATTTATCCTGAGTTACAAAATCAAGAAAAAATACCCCGATGTCCCCGTCATTCTTGCAACTGCCGTTACTGCCGAAACAGGCATGAGTTTCGACCTGAGCGAAAACAGCAACCGCTCATGGATTAAAGCCGACCTGTTTTTAGACAAAGGCATCCGCGCCGACCAATTGGAAAAAGAAATCAAAAAACTACTCAAACTGTAAAATGGCTACTTTAAAAATTCTGGTTGTTGACGATGAACCCGGCATCCGCGCCGGCGTCGAAAGGATTCTGAGGAATTTCAAAGTTGATTTTCCGTTCATGGATGAGATGTACGACTTTGCCGTGCTTGAAGCCGAAACCGGCGAACGGGGCATCGAAATCATCGAAAGCGAAAAACCCGACATCGTATTGCTGGACAACAAATTGCCGGGCATTCAGGGCGTGGAGGTGCTCGAATATGTGAGAGGCAAAAAATACGACATTGTGGTGGTGATGATTACCTCGTATGCTTCGCTCGAACTGGCTGTTAAAGCCACGCACGACGGCGCTTACGACTTTATCCCGAAACCTTTTACGCCGCAGGAACTTAAATCGTCGCTCGAAAACATCAGCAAGCAGCTTTACCTCAAGCGGATGACCCGCAAAATGAAAAATGAAGGCAAACAGGTGAGGTTCCAGTTTTTGTCGGTACTGTCGCACGAGTTAAAGGCCCCGCTTAACGCGGTTGAAGGTTATCTCGGAATAATGAAAGAAAGGCAGTTAGGGCTGAATTTTGACGACTACAACGAAGTGATTGAGCGTTCGCTGAAACGGCTTAGTGGAATGCGAAACCTGATCATGGATTTGCTCGATCTTACCAAAATCGAATCAGGAAAAGCAAATCAGAAAATCGAACATTGCGACCTGGTGAACATTGCCCGCGGCTCGATTGACATTATGATGCCTTATGCCATCCAGAAAGACGTCGAAATTTCGCTCAATGCTCCCGAAAAGCTGATGAAATATGTTGACCCCGATGAAATCGAAATCATCTTCAACAACCTGATTTCAAATGCCATTAAGTATAACAAGGACGGTGGAACTGTTGAAATTGACATTTATGAAGACACCAGTGCAAAAAAAACCACCCTCTGCGTAAGCGACACCGGCATTGGCATCAAAGAAGAAGATAAAGAGCGCCTTTTTGGTGATTTTGTGCGCATAAAAACTGCAGAAACCAAAAACATCGCGGGCAGCGGCCTCGGTCTTTCGATCGTAAAAAAGATTGTCGAACTTAACAAAGGCGAAATTACCGTGGGAAGCGTGCCCGACAAAGGTTCTGTTTTTACCGTGATTTTGCCCATTTAAATCTGAAATGAAAAAACTACCTGACAAAACTATCGAGCGTTTGAGCATGTACCGGCGCAACCTGATATTGTGCCTGTCGCAGGGCAAAAAATATATTTATTCGCACGAGTTGGCTAATGATCTGCACATCACCCCGGTACAGGTACGCCGCGACATCATGCTCATCGGCTATTCAGGCACTTTGCGAAAAGGTTACGATGTCGAAGAAATGATTAAACTCATCGGAACAATTATCGACACCGAACAGGGAAAAAATGTCGCTGTAATCGGTGTTGGAAATCTTGGAAGGGCCATCATCAGCTACATCAACGGCAAGCGAAGCAAGCTGAAAATTGTTGCAGCTTTTGATTCGGATTCCGAAAAAAGCGGAAAGCTCTATGCCGGGGTGCGGGTTTTTCATCTTAAAGAGCTTGAGACCCAGATTTTGGAGAAAAACATCAGCATCGCCATTTTGACAGTGCCAGGAGATGTAGCCGAAGAAATCGCCGAAAGGCTTATCACCGCCGGAATAAAAGGTATTCTTAACTACACGCCGCGGCCGCTCAATATTCCTTCGCACATTTATCTCGAAGAGTACGACATGATTACGTCCATCGAAAAAGTGGCCTATCATTCAAAATCAGCAGAAGAAATGAATTATTCGTATCGGTGATTCGCTAAATAGATCGAAGCAAAGACCTCAACCCCTAACCCCTTCTCCTAATAGGAGAAGGGGAACAGTTCACGTTTAAAAGAAAATTTTTATTAATAATATTGGTTTTTAAGTCAATTTAAAGAAAAACGAAACTTATCAAATTTTGAAAATTTACAGAGAAATAGCGCAATTGCCGGTTATCACCAATGCCGTGGTAACCACCGGCTCGTTTGATGGCGTGCACATTGGCCACCAGGTCTTGATAAACAGGCTCAACGAATTGGCTCGTTCAATCAATGGTGAGTCGGTGCTGATCACTTTTTACCCGCATGTGCGCAAGGTGCTTTATCCCGAAACTGCCGGCAAAGACCTTGAAATGATAAATTCGCAGCAGGAAAAAATTGAACTGCTCGAAAAAACCGGCCTTAACAACCTGGTCATCATTAATTTTACGTTGGAATTTGCCAAAACTACCGCCGATGAATTTATCGAAAATATCCTCGTTGGCAAGCTTGGCGCGAAGATTATCGTGGTGGGTTACAACCATTATTTTGGCCACAATAAAGAAGGTAATTACGTTAAACTCATGGAAATGGGAAAACGCCTCGATTTTAAAGTTATCGAAATTCCAAAACAGGAACTCGAAAACGAAACCGTTGGCTCGTCAAAAATCAGGAAATCGCTCAAAGACGGCAAAATCATGCACGCCAACGCCTACCTCGACCACATTTATTTTATCAATACCATGTTTTGCCTGGGCAGCAAAGTTTACAGCGACATCGGTTTTAAAACCTACGGAATTACCGTTGACGAAGACAGCAAACTTATCCCGCCCGACGGCGTTTACGCCATCCGCGTTATCGTTGACAACAATAATCTGAAAGGCATGATGATCAATAATTATCACGGAACTTTTGTCCATCCCGATCTGGTGCAGGGAATCGAAGTTTTTGTTTTTGAATCCTGTGTCGACTGCTGCCAAAAATCCGGTAAAGTATTCGTTCATAAAGACATAACCGACAATCTGGATTTTCAGAATCCGGCAACGCTAAAATCTCAGCTTCAACAGGCGCAAACTACTATTGACGAATTAATCTATTAATCCCAAAACTGATGGCTCAACATAATAACAAGATAAAACTGACCTTCCTCGGCACCGGAACTTCCATCGGTGTGCCGGTGATAACCTGCGATTGCAAGGTGTGTACCTCCACCGATAAGCGCGACAATCGTTTCAGAACTTCGGCCATGATCGAAATTGGCAGTGAAGTTTTTGTGATTGATTCCGGACCGGATTTCAGGATTCAGATGCTTCGCGAAAAAGTTCAAAATCTCTCTGCCATCCTCTTCACCCACGAGCACCGCGACCATATTGCCGGCCTCGACGACGTGCGGGCGTTTAATTATGTCCTCAACAAAAGGATTGACATTTACGGCAACGAAAAAACGATGGAGATGATCAAAACCGAGTTCCCCTATATTTTTACCGAGCAACGCTATTTTGGAGCCCCCCAACTTAATGTTCATTTAATTGATGATAAACCTTTTACGGTGTTTGGTTACGATTTTACACCAATCAAAGTAATGCACGACAAACTGCCGGTGCTGGGTTACCGCATCGGCGACCTGACCTACATTACGGACGCCTCGCACATCGAACCCGACGAAATCGAAAAAATCAGGGGATCGAAAGTGATTGTTTTAAATGCTTTACGAAATTCAAAACATGTTTCCCATTTTTCGGTCGAAGAAGCTGTTGCCATCCTCGAAGACCTTAAACCTGAAAAAGCTTTCCTTACGCACATGAGCCACTTTATTGGAAATCATGCCGAACTTGAAAAGAAACTGCCCGATTTTATCAAACCGGCTTACGATGGCTTACAAGTTGAAATTTAAAGGAATGAATGACGTTTTGGAAGCTTGAAAAGTAGGCAGTGGACAGTTGCCAGTGGACAGTTGCCAGTTGGCAGTCGAAAGGCGTAAGGCATAAGGCGTAAGGGAGGAGTCAACAGTTGGCAGGTGTAAGGGGAGCGTCAGCAGTTGGCAGTTGCCAGTTGGCAGTCGAAAGGCGTAAGGGGTAAGGAGTAAGGTATGAGTTGGCTGTGGGCAGTTGGCAGTCGGCAGGCAGTTGAAAAAGTTAAGCCTTTTGTTGCTCAAAGAGTTTTACTTTTCAAAACATTAATTTTTAAAATTTTGATACATGATATTTAAACCAGAAAAATGCAGTATTCCTGATGAAGCGATGAAACCGTTCATCGATCCTGATGAACTGTGGGCTTTGCTTAACAACATAAAACCCGATGCTGCGCGGGTGAGGGAGGTCATTGCCAAAGCTTTGGATAAAAACAGGCTTACCCTCGGGGAAACTGCTGTGCTCATCAATGCTGATGCGCCTGAACTGATCGAAGAAATTAAAGCCGGTGCCCGGGAACTAAAAAAGAAGGTTTACGGCAACCGGATTGTTTTGTTTGCGCCG
Source organism: uncultured Bacteroidota bacterium (assembly GCA_903944895.1). Classification (GTDB taxonomy): domain Bacteria; phylum Bacteroidota; class Bacteroidia; order Bacteroidales; family 4484-276; genus CAJATL01. The sequence continues at coordinate 4,062 of CAJATL010000189.1, read as the reverse complement.
CTTTATATTGGAAATCATTGCATTAACAACTGCAAATACTGCGGATTTAAAGCTTCAAACAAATCTGCCATTCGCAGGAAACTCGCTGACGAGGAAATTATCCGTGAAGTTGAGGCACTCGAAGATAATGGCCAAAAACGCCTTATCCTGGTTTATGGCGAACATCCGATGTACAACGCCGAATACATCGCTCATACTGCCCGTCTGGTTTATGGAGTAAAAAAGGGTAATGGCGAAATCAGACGTGTAAACATCAATGCCGCACCGCTCGACATCGAAGGGTTTAAAATTGTGAAAGCTGCAAATATCGGAACATACCAGGTTTTTCAGGAAACTTATCATCCCGAAGCTTACAAATTATTCCACCTGAGCGGACCAAAAAAGGATTTCGAAAATCGCCTTACTTCACTCGACCGTGCGCAGGAAGCCGGTGTTGACGATGTTGGAATCGGCGCCTTGTTTGGCTTGTACGACTGGCGTTTTGAAGTTCTGGGCCTGGTCCGTCACACCAACCATCTTGAAGCTGTTTACAACGTCGGGCCGCACACGATTTCCTTTCCACGCATCAAAGATGCTTCTGAACTAAATCTTGACCCGAAATACATGGTGAGCAATGAGGAATTTGTGCGCCTCGTGGCCATTTTACGCCTGGCAGTGCCCTACACCGGGATGATTTTAACCGCCCGCGAAGATGCCGAAGTCCGCACCGAAGTGATGCAATATGGTGTTTCACAGATTGATGGCGGCACAAAACTCGAAATCGGCAGCTACGCCGGAAATTTGAACGAGACGCAAAACCTGAACAGGGAGCAGTTTAAAGTGAACGATCCCAGGTCGCTGGGTGAAGTGATTGATGAACTTTTGGATAAAGAATATCTGCCTTCTTTTTGCACCGCCTGCTACCGGCTGGGGCGCACCGGCGAGCACTTTATGGAGTTTTCGGTTCCCGGTTTTATCAAACGCTTCTGCACCCCAAACGCCATCCTCACCCTGGCCGAATACCTCGAAGATTATGCAAAACCCGAAATCGTCGAAAAAGGCTGGCGTATCATCGAAAAAAACATGAATGAGCTGGGCGAACCTCAAACCATTGAAGAGTTGAAAAAGCGTCTTGAACAAATAAAATCAGGTAAACGGGATTTGTATTTTTAAGAAATAAAATCGCAGATAAAAGCTAAAAAGATATTTCCACATTAAAAATCAGACAATGAATCCGGGCGAAATTCTAATCTATAAAAATCAGGATGGTAACATCTCGATTGATGTGAGGCTTGAATACGAAACTGTTTGGCTTACACAGGAACAAATGGCACTGCTTTTTGGTAAAAGCCGAAGTACCATTACCGAGCACATTCAAAATATTTTTAACGAAGGCGAGCTTACCGAAAATCTGGTATGTCGGAATTTCCGACACACCACACAGCATGGCGCTATTCAAGGAAAAACACAGGAAAAGGAGGTAAAATATTACAACCTTGATGTTATCATTTCGGTGGGGTATCGGGTAAAATCGCTACAAGGAACGCAATTCCGCATTTGGGCAACGCAACGGCTAAAAGAATACATTGTTAAGGGTTTTGCATTAAATGATGAACGCTTCAAGTCGGGCAACTCGATGAATTACTTTACCGAACTTCAGGAACGAATAAGGGAAATCCGCATTTCGGAGCGCTTCTTTTATCAAAAAATCAAAGACATTTACACCACAAGTATTGATTATGATGCAAACGACGAACGAACAACCCTGTTTTTTAAGATGGTTCAAAACAAACTGCTTTGGGCGATTAGTCAGCAAACTGCTGCCGAATTAATTTATCGCCGCGTTGATGCCTCATTGCCCTTGCTTGGGATGCAATCGTATCACAAGAAAAGCACCGAAAGCATCGCAAAAGCTGATGTAAGCATTGCCAAGAATTATCTCAACGAAAATGAAATGAAACTTTTAGGGCTACTTGTCGAACAGTATCTTGCTTTTGCCGAGACCATGGCGCAGCAACAAACGCCCATGTACATGAAAGACTGGATTGAAAAACTGGATGCCATTCTTACAATGAACGGCCGTGAGTTACTCGATCATGCCGGCAAAATAAGTCATCAAATGGCTCTGGAAAAATCGGGAACCGAATTTGAAAAATACAAGGAAGTTCAGAAAAAACGCTCTAAAGAGGCTAATCTAAAGGAAATCGAAGATGACATTAACAAACTTAAAAAACAAAATCCAGAGAATTTTTAATCAATAAATCTGTTTCATCAGTTCCAGGAATCATCAAAAAATGACTTTTCCAAATCACTTTTGCAGAGAAAAAATGACCGGAAATTCCGTTTGCTACTTAACCCGGCAAAAGGTCATCCACAAAATTTTATTCCATACATCGTAAATCACACAAAGCCGCAAATCCTTACTTTTGCGGCTTGTAAATAAAATCATTAAAAAATAATTACTATAATGAAAAACACTGCTTTTTTAAAATTTCATGAAGCTTTTGGAGCCAAAATCGTTCCGTTTGCCGGATACAACATGCCGGTACTTTTTGAAGGCGTAAATGCCGAGCACGAAACTGTTCGCACTACTGTTGGCGTTTTTGATGTGTCGCACATGGGCGAAGTGTGGGTGAAAGGCCCGAAAGCCTTCGACCTGGTGCAAAAAGTCACTTCCAACGACGTTGCTGCCCTCACCGATGGCAAAATTCAGTATTCGTGTTTCCCCAACAAGGATGGCGGAATTGTTGACGATTTGCTGGTTTATCGCATCAATGCCGAAACTTACCTCCTCGTCATCAATGCTTCAAATATTGATAAAGACTGGAACTGGATCAACGACCAAAACGATTTGGGCGCCGAATTGTACAACGCTTCCGACGAAATTTCGCAGTTAGCCGTTCAGGGACCAAAAGCCCTGGCCACACTCCAGAAACTCACCGAAACCGATCTCACCACAATTCCTTATTATACTTTTAAAAAGATTGATTTTGCCGGCGTTAAAGATGTGATTATGTCGGGAACCGGCTACACAGGCGAAAAGAACAGCTTTGAGATTTATTTTAACAATGCTGATGCTGACAAAATCTGGACCGCCGTTTTTGAAGCTGGCGCCGAATTTGGCATCAAACCCATCGGGCTGGCCGCACGCGACACACTGAGGCTCGAAATGGGATTTTGCCTTTACGGAAACGACATCAACGACACCACCTCCCCCATCGAAGCCGGACTTGGCTGGATCACCAAATTTGTTCCGGGCAACGAATTTATCAACCGCGCCTATCTCGAAAAACAAAAAAATGAAGGCGTTACCAAAAAACTCAAAGGCTTCGAGCTGATTGATAAAGGCGTTCCGCGCCAGCATTACGAAATTTGCGATGCTGCCGGAAATGTGATTGGCGAAGTTACTTCAGGGACAATGTCGCCTTCGCTGAAAAGGCCGGTGGGCATGGGCTACGTTAAAAGTGAGTTTTCGGACCTTGGCTCTGAAATTTACATCAAAGTCAGAGAAAAACTGCTCAAAGCCAAAATCGTAAAAACACCTTTTTACAAAGGCTAATATTTGAAACCTGACAACTTTTTGAGACCTACCAGGTTTTTGAGACCTACCAGTCCCGATAGCTATCGGGATAAAACCTGTGAGGTCTTTTAACCCATCATTGCTGCTCTGATGCCTGAAAATACAATTCAAAAGTCCATCGAAGTCTGTTTTTCGCCAAAATTGTTTGGAAACATCCAGACAACCTCAGATTTTGTGACGGTGGTGGTTGATATTTTGCGGGCAACAACATCCATTTGTGCGGCACTTGCCTGCGGGGCAAAATCGGTAATTCCGGTTTCCTCGCTTGAAGAAGCCAAGGAATTTAAACAAAAAGGATTTGCTGTTGCTGCCGAACGCGATGGCCTCATGCTTGATTTTGCTGATTTTGGAAACTCAGCTTTCGATTTTATGAAAAATGATGTTTCAGGGCTCGACATCGTCTTTTCGACAACCAACGGAACTGTTGCCATGGAAATGGCGAAATCCTCCGAAGCCTTCGTTCTCGGGGCTTTCATTAACCTTTCGGCACTTGCTGATTTCCT
>CAJATL010000188.1 GCA_903944895.1 uncultured Bacteroidota bacterium | reverse complement strand
GCAGCGCCTCATGGTACCGGACATATTAAAGTTGGGGGCAACTATGCCGCCAGTCTGAGGGCTTTAACCAGAGGCCACGAAGAAGGATTTTCATCGGTGATCTTCCTTAATTCGGGCGACCGCCGTTTTATTGATGAAGCTGGTCCTGCCAATTTCTTTGCCATCAAAGGAAATACTTATATTACCCCAAACTCATCCTCCATTTTACCATCAATCACCAATCTAAGCCTACGTCAGATTGCAAAAGACATGGGAATGGACATTGACCTGAGGTCGCTGGCAGTGGATGAACTCAGCGATTTTGATGAAGTTGGCGCCTGTGGAACTGCCGCCGTTATTTCGCCGATCAAAAAAATTGTTGACCGCGAAACTGGCCGTACTTTCGAGTATTGCAAAGATGGAAAAGCAGGCCCGATTTCGACGAAACTCTATGAAAAATTACGGGCTATCCAGGAAGGTGTCGAAGAAGACATTTACAACTGGAATGTCATTGTTGAATAATGGTTTTTAATTTGGTTTGAAAAGCCGGGCTGGATAAGCCCGGTTTTTTTTTGGACCGAAGTATGATTTTACTTTTCGTAAAATTCCCTAAATTATTCCATGCCTGGCAAGTTCGTGTTCCATCTGATTTTGGAGTATCCGGGCTTCCTCCCTGGCTTTGATGGCAAAATCAGTCTGGCCGGAGGCATAAATAATCCCTCTGGACGAGTTTACCAGCAGCCCGCAGTTATCGTTCATCCCAAATTTACAAACTTCCTCAAGGCTGCCACCCTGGGCGCCAATCCCCGGGATTAGTAAAAAATGATCGGGAATGATGGCTCTGATGCTGCTGAGCATTTCGGCCTTGGTGGCGCCAACAACATACATCATATTTTCGGTGGTGCCCCATTCCAGGGATTGTTGGATGACTGTTTCGAAAATTGTTTGGCCGTTTTGCAGCTTTTGGGTTTGAAAATCAAAAGCCCCCGGATTTGAGGTCAGGGCAAGCAAAATCACCCATTTATCTGGATATTTTAAAAATGGCTTCACCGAATCACTGCCCATGTATGGCGCAACCGTGATGGCATCAAAGCCAAAGCCAGCGGGAGGTTCAGATAGAAATGCCTTCGAATATCTCTCAGAAGTGTTTCCGATGTCGCCTCTTTTTGCATCGGCAATGGTAAAAACTGCGTCTTTAAACTGATTGAGATAAAGAATGGTTTTTTCGAGCGATTTCCAGCCTTTTATCCCTTCACTTTCGTAGAAGGCCATGTTAGGTTTGTAGGCAACGGCAAAATCAATGGTTGCATCAATAATCAGCCGGTTAAACTCAAAAACAGGATCATCAAAACTGCGTAAATGTTGCGGAATTTTGTCGGTGTCGGTATCGAGGCCAACACATAAAAACGATCGCTTCTTTTTTATGAGTGCAGTAAGTTGCTGATAATTCATCTGAAGAAATATTTTGGAAGAAAATTAACTCACTAATGTTTTTGGAGATTAATAATGTTCTGAAACCGGCAACGAGAAAAAGAATTTACTGCCTTTTCCCTCCCGATAGCTATCGGGATCACTTTCAACCCAGATTGATCCCCGGTTTTTCTTAATAAATTCTTTACACAAGATCAGTCCAAGTCCGGTTCCGGTTTCGCCTTCGGTGCCTGGTGAGCTTTTGGAACTCCCGAGTTTAAACAGATTTTCAAGAATTTCTGGTTTCATCCCGATGCCTGTATCCTCAACCTGACAAATAATGCGGTTATCGTGGGTTTTGGCACGCACAAAAATATTTCCGTTGCGGGGTGTAAACTTTATGGCGTTCGAGATGAGGTTTCTGAAAACAAAGTCGATCATATTCTGATCGGCAAAAACATTGAGGAAGCCGGGTATGTCGGTGTTTATCTTGATTTCTTTCAGTTCGGCATCAGCCAATAACTGGTCGATTGAAATTTTCGACAGGAATTTAACATTACATTTTACAGGGTTAAATTCGATGGTGCCTTTTTGAAGCCTCGACCATTCGAGTAAATTATCGACTAAATTAAAGGTGTTTTCGGATGTCTTTTTTATCCGTTTAATAAATTCAAGTTTATCGGTTTCATCTAAATTTGGCCATTGGTCAACCAGCAAATCCGAAAACCCGATGAGTGTGTTAAAAGGGCTTCGGAGGTCGTGGGCAATTATCGAAAAGAATTTGTCTTTGGTAGTATTTGCTTCCTGAAGTTCTTCGGCGGTTTTCCGGCGTTCTTTAATCTCTTCGGCCAGGTCTTCAACGGCATCTTTAAGTTCCTGGGTTCGTTCGTCGACTAATTTCTGAAGGCGTTTTTTTTGATGATTGATCAATCGGAACCTGATGAGGGTGATTGTAAAAATCCCGGCAAGTACAACAAATACAAGCAATAGTTTAAACCAAAGTGTTTCGTAATACTTGGGGAGAACAATAATTTTTAGCGTAGCTGGATCTTCGTTCCAGACACCATCGTTATTGGAGGCTTTAATTTTTAAAAAGTATTCACCCGGAGCAAGATGCGTTAGCATCAGGGTTCTCTGGTTTCCCAGATTAATCCATTTATCGTTTAAATTGCCTACCTGATAAGCGTATTGACAGTTTTCGGGATTAACAAAATTGAGAGCAGAAAACTCAAATGTTACAAGCAAGTCATCAGGTTTGAGTTTAATTTGTTTAAGGTAAGATGTGACAGTATCGTATTTAAAATTCTGATTAGAAATTGTGACGTTCGAAAAAACCACTTTGGGGGGAATTGGATTCTCTGCAATCCGGTCGGGATTAAAAGCCACAAGACCATCAACGCATCCAAAATAAAGGCGTTCATTGCTTTTCTTAAAATAGGCGGCAGTGTTAAATTCATTTCCTGGCAGGCCGTCGCCAATATCGAAATTGGTGAATTTTTTTTGTTCAGGATCAAATTTTGAAATTCCCTTGTTTGTGCTTAACCACAAATTGCCGTGTTTATCGTCTAAAATTCCATAAATAAAATTGTTGGCTAAGCCATCAGTTTCCGAAAATGCCGTAAATTTTCCTGTTTCCCTGTTCATCAGGTTTAGCCCCATATTTGTGCCAATCCAAAAACGTCCTTTTTCATCTTCAAAAATACAATTAACACGGTTTCCACACAGGCTTTCAGTGTCTTCAGGTAAAGCAGTGAATCGCTTAAAGGTTTTATTATCTTTACTTAAAACTGCCAGCCCACCATGCATCGAGCCGACCCAAATATTCGCTTTGCTATCAATAAAAAGCGCAATGATTTGCCCCGGAATTATAGTGGTTGTGTCGTTGGGGTTATTTCCAAAAAAACTGAACCTGCCCGTGGAAATGTTCATGGTATTCAATCCTAACTCGGTTCCAATATAAATTAATCCTTTGTCATCGTGTGCAATCTTAAAAACACCAGAGCCAACCAAACTATTTTGGCTGGGGAAACCACTAAATGAGTAGGGGACAAGTTTGTGAGTTGTTTTATCGAATTTAAACATTCCTCCACCTTCGGTGCCAAGTAAAAGTGAATTATTATCATTAGGATAAGGGTAAATGGAATAAATGACCCATTTTTTAATGACATTTTCTACCCCTTTTTTCAGGTCAATTCTATCGAAGCCATTGTATCCACCAACCCATAAAATTCCATTTTCGTCTTCAAAAATTGATCGGACACTTGAAAACGAAAGTCCCATTAAATCTGAATCGTTTTTAAAAAAAGAATAAAACGGTTTGGAATACGGGCTTAAAATGTTAATTCCTTTGCCGTACGTCCCAATCCATAAATTATTATCACGGTCAAGATAAAGTGATTTAATGGTGTTGTAAAGAAGGCCGTTTTCTGAATTTTCATGCTCGTAGATTGAAAATTCTCCATTTTTTTTATTAAACGCGATTAAACCAATATCATCTGTACCAAGCCAGTGCATATCTTCCTTGTTGGTAGCAAAAGACCGGATTGTAACCTCATCATCGCCAACTAAGGAATTTGGTAAATTAATCTGATTAAACTTTTTTGTACGGAGGTCGATGCTACATAGCGAAAAATGATAAGAACCGATTAAAAGCTTATGATCATTGGTTTCGACAAATGAATTTGAATAAATCTCCCGATTTGGACTGCTGCTCTCCGGAAAGCGAAAATAATTGGTGAATTGTCTTGTTGCGGGGTCAAGCATCGATATTCCACCAGTCTGATAACTAATCCAAATATTGCCATAGCTGTCTGCAAAGACTGATGTGATAGAATTTGAAATCAGGCCATCCGGATTATCAGGATTTGAAAAATATTGGTGTTGTTCATGTGAAGCAGGGTTAAAACAAATGACCCCGTTATTTTGTGTGCCAATCCATAAAAGGCCTTTGGTATCAAGCGTTATCGAATTTATGCCATCATCTTTTCCGGTTTTTGTCAAAGTATTAAGTTGAATTTTTTTAAAGGAATTTACCACCGGGTCGTAAACACTCAAGCCATTGCCAGTGGCTAGCCAAATCAGGCCGTTTTTATCTTCAATGAGCTGATTAATAATATTTGAACTAATGGAATTTGTATCATTTTTGACGTTTCGGAAAACTCTAAAGTCGTAGCCATCATAGCGGTTAAGCCCATCCATGGTTCCAAACCACATGAATCCCTGACGGTCCTGAATGATGGAGTTGATAGTGCCTTGCGAAAGCCCATCACGGCTGGTAAGTTGTTGAAAAATTGGTTGTTCGGTCAAAAGGGATGAATTGGACACCTGTGCGTCGATATTATTATAAAATGCTACGAAAGCCAGAGCCAGAAATAAAAATAATGTTCTCAAAAGTCTTTTTCTTACAAAAGTAATTTTTTTAAGTTATGTCAAAAGGAGTGAAATTAATAATTAGCTTTTTTTCGCAAGTTTGATTTTCAGACTTAATTCGCCGGTTTTTTTATCATAATCGATGATGTAATCTTTTGCTCCCAAGGAATTTCCGGTTGAGGCTTTAAAAAGGGAGCCAAAAAACCGGGCGCCTTCTTCCATGAGTTCCACCATTTTTTCTTCCTCAAACTTCGAATCTGAAGACCTTGTTTTTTTTCCGGATTGTTTGTTTTCGGTAAGATCAATCCCGGTAATTTCTTCATGTTTTTCAACCAATCTGTGGCCATCAGAATCTCCCGAAAAGTCAAGGCTGATTTGTGAAAGGTCGCTTTTTTTCCTGCTTTTTACGTCATGAATTCGTTCGCCAAGACTTTTTATGAGCGCTTCGATATTTTCGAGAAGCCGCATTTGGTCTCCATCATCAATGCCAAAATTTTGAAGATTATTCAACTCATCATCGGCTTTGAGATTTTCAGGAAACGAAAAATCAGCTTCCGGGGTAAGCATTTCTTCAATCGAATCTTCAGCAATCAGGTTGATGATGGTAAGACTGCCCTCATTTTCAGAAATGGTCTCGATGTTGCCAATCCTGCTGTTTTGAAGAGATTTCGACAAGGGCACATCAAAATTAATGATGGTGTCGACTTTGCCCGAAAACAACGAAAAATCAAGTGGCACCGATGAAATGATCACATTGCAGCGGCTATCTTTTTCGAAGGTGGTGATGGTTTTTTGATAAAGTCCGGGATCGGTCTCTGAGTTGATTTCGGCAAAAAAATGTTGGTTTGAACGGAGCAACTGTGCGATCAACCTGTTAATACTATCCCACTCGGTGTAAATCATTATTTTGCGGTTGCCATGCCTGAGATTAAGCTTTTCGACAAGGATGTGCTGCAGCTCTGCCAGTTTTGATGAATGATTTGCGCTGTTATCGACCAGAAAAGTTGAATTGCTGACCTGCCGCATCAATTTAACCAACATACGGAGCTGCTGCCTGTCGAAGGCAGTGACGATATTCTTTTTCAAGAGGGCGGCGGCTTCCTGTGCATATTTCAGGTGAAGCCTGGCCTGAGCCGGGTGCATGCGAACCGGATTTTCGATATAACTCACTTTGGGTAACTGCCGGATTACTTCGTGTTTCTCGCGCCTGATCATGAGGTGTTCAAGCTTTTTGGAGAGTTTTTCCAGATCGAACTGGCCGGTAATTTTATTCTTTTGGTTTTCGTCGAAATAAAAATGCTGATACGAAAATTCCCACAAGGGCGCCAAAAGTTCCTGATCGACAAGCAAAACAATCGAATAAAGTTCGATGAGCTGGTTTTCGACAGGATTGCCGGTGAGGACCAGAATATGCTTTCGCTGAATGGATTTAATGGCTGCCGCGGTAACCGATTCGTAATCTTTAATTCGCTGGGCTTCGTCGACGATAATAAAATCGGGTGTTAACTTTTGGATTGCTTCGGGGCTGCCAACCACAGTTTCGTAGTCGGCAATAAAATAATCAAATGCCTCGTGACCTGGTATTTCATCAATTCCTTTCCCATTAACGATAAGCGAGGATTTTCCACTAACGCGCGAAATTTCGTGTTGCCAGTGTTTTTTGTTCCAGTCGGGACATATAATCAGGTTTTTCTTAAAACCAAACATGGCCATTTTCATTTCGGCTGTGGCAATGGCTTGTGCAGATTTACCAAGCCCCATTTCGTCGGCAATGATGGCGCCGGTTTTGAAGATTGCAAAATTTGCCCCGGTTTGCTGATAAGGCAGCAATTTGATCCTGAGTTTCGCGAAATCAGGTTCGGCGGTTTTCCTGAGTCGTTCGATGGCAGCTTCTTCATATTTACGACCGAGTTTTTCGTACACTTCGGACCGGATCAGGATTTGGCCGAAATTTTCCGCCCGTTCGATGAACCCCAGGAAGTTTAAAATATCCTCGTCTTCGATAAAATTCTTATTGCCAAAATACCTGTAAATCAGCTCGGCTGTCTTGCCCTGTGGCTTCTCGGGATAAAACCAGCTTATTTTATAATTTCGGAATGGGTTCAGAAAAATCTCGATAAAGGGGTAAGCAGGTAAGTTTTCAGGAATTTCGATGCCAAGTTGAGAAAGGTTTTCGTAGGCAAAAATCAGGTGTTTGCAGGTACCCAGTTTGTTTGTGCGGTAATCGGGACAGGTGCAGTAGCCATGTTTACGCGTAAAATCCCTGAAAGTAAGTTTGTATTGCTTGCCCCGTTCGTTGGTTAAAACATGCTCTCCAAAAACATTATCGTTAAACACGATGGAATAATCTGCTTCGAGCGCTTTGCTTTTGCGCTCTTCGATTACTCTTTTGATCATGCCTTGCCGGGAATATTTAATCCCTTGTTTTGGCAGCAATTCCGGGCCTTTCATCAGTTCTTCAAGCTGAAGCAAGGCGGCAAACTGATGCCGGCAGATCGTATCACTTTTGCAGGAACATGAAGGATTGATGGCTGCTGATGTTTCGATTCCAACAATAAAATCGCCTTGTTTTTCGTCAACCGAAAACTCAAATTTTTTCTCCGATTCCGACAAAACAATGCACTGCCCATTACCGAAAAGGCTCTGACCATGCTGGTAGGAGAGGTCTCCGGGATTTAAAACAGAAACCTGCTTCAAAAAATCCTGTACCGAATTAAGAATAATATCTTTCATGGATTATGATGATTTGATGTATCATTATTTATTTCAGAAAGTGAGATTTTATCAGTATTCACCAGTTTCATTTAACGATTTTAAATGCCGGCTGCCGACCCCCGATAGCTATCTGGGCTGCCAACTGGCAACTACCAACTACCAACTGCCGACTACCAACTGCCAACTGCCGACTGGCGACTGGCAACTGGCAACTGCCTACTAGCTTTCATGCCTTAATGATCCTCAGCTTCGCATATTTCAGCAAAAGCTGCTTCGACCCAATAGCCGCAAAAAACACGGTTGCTTTCCGGTTGGCACCATTACCTTCGACATCGGTTATTTTTCCTACCCCAAAACGCTGATGCTCCACCTGCATCCCAACTTTGATATCTTCAACTGGTGAGCCTTCAAAATTCGCCGTTTCATCATTATTATTATTCTGGTGACGTGAATCGCCTATTTTCTTTAGATTTTCAGGATTATAAGTTGTTGCTTTTGGCTTGTGAAAGCCCGTATCGTCAACTTTGAATTTGTTAAATCCAGGTGGCGTTGTTACCGATTTTCGCGGGAAGTCGACATATTTTTCATCAATTTCGCTGATAAAACGACTTGGCTCGCTCATGGTCATGTTGCCCCATTTGTAGCGGTTTTCGGCATAAGAAAGAATCGCAGCTTTCTCGGCGCGGGTTACTGCAACATAAAACAGGCGGCGCTCCTCTTCAAGATCAGTTCGCGAATTTATCGACATGATCGACGGGAAAAGGTTTTCCTCCAAACCAACAACAAAAACATAGGGGAATTCAAGTCCTTTGGCGCTGTGGATGGTCATGAGCGAAACCTTGTTGTTGTCGTCTTTGTCGTCCTGGTCGGCATCGGTGAGCAGGGCAATATCCTGCAAATACGTATCAAGGGTTTTTATGGTGGATCCTTCCTCTGATTGCTGGGTTTGGAAATTTTCGGAAAAATCCTTGATGCCGTTTAATAATTCTTCAATATTTTCGAAGCGGCTGATGCCTTCAGGGGTTTTATCGTCGTTCAGATCCTTCATAATCCCCGAAGCTTTGGCAATGTCCTGCGCAAGGTTGTATGCATTTCGGGTTTTTTGCTGAATCATAAAACTTTTCATCATGTTTACAAAACCAATGATTTTTGATTTTATGCCCTGATTAAGCCCCAATTCAAGTATTTCGATGCTTTCGAGGATTTCCCAGATGGATTTCCCCATTTGGTCGGCGGCAATAATAATGCGGTCCATGCTGGTCGAGCCGATGCCTCGTGCCGGGTAATTGATGATGCGTTTCAGTGCTTCCTCGTCGGCAGGATTTATCACCAGCCTGAAATAGGCCAGCAGGTCTTTCACTTCTTTTCGTTTATAAAAGGATAGGCCGCCATAAATCCGGTAAGGGATGTTCAGTTTCCTGAGCGCCTCTTCCATCGAACGGGACTGCGCGTTAGTGCGATAAAGGATGGCAAAATCGGAATTGAGAAGCTGGTTGTTCATTTTTGTCTCAAAAACATAATTGGCAACCATGTTTCCTTCTTCTGTATCCGTTGAGGCACGCATCAGTTTAAGACGCGGCCCCTCATCATTTTCGGTCCAGATTTCTTTAAAAATCTGTTCCTTGTTATGAACGATGATGCTATTGGCTGCGTTGACTATATTTTTGGTGGAGCGGTAATTCTGTTCAAGTTTGTAAACCTTCATGTCGGGGTAGTCGTGCTTGAAGTTCAGGATATTCTGGATATTTGCGCCACGGAATCCATAAATACTCTGGGCATCATCGCCAACCACACAGATGTTTTCGTTGCGGGCTGCAAGTTTTTTGACAATAAGATATTGTGCGTAATTGGTGTCCTGGTACTCGTCGACAAGAATATAGTTGAATTTCCGCTGGTACTTGAGTAAAACCTCGGGGTAATCGCGCAAAACCAGATTCATATTAAAAAGCAGGTCATCAAAATCCATGGCTGCCGACTTTTTGCAGCGGGCCGTGTAAAGCGAATACAGCGTGCCCATCAAAGGTTTGGCCGACATCCTATCCTGGCTTGTAAGATCAGCGTTTTCGTTATAATCACGAGCCGAAATAAGGTTCGATTTGGCACTCGAAATCCTCGATAATATCCAACCCGGCAAATAAACCTTGGGGTCGAGGCCCTGTTCTTTGAGCAGTGTTCTGATCAGACTTTTCGAATCGTCGGTATCATAAATGGTGAAGTTTGAAGGATAACCCAGCAAATGCCCCTCAACCCGCAGGATACGCGCAAACACCGAGTGAAAGGTTCCCATCCACACGTTTTGGGCATCCGTGGAGCCGACAAGTTGCAGTATTCGTTCTTTCATCTCGCGGGCAGCCTTGTTGGTAAAGGTGAGCGCAAGGATGTTGAAAGGGTCGATGCCATTTTTTAGCAGGTAAGCCACCCTGTAGGTCAATACACGGGTTTTGCCGGAGCCTGCACCCGCAATTACCATGGCAGGGCCTTTATAATTGGTCACTGCCTGCTTTTGAGGCTCGTTAAGTTGGTCAAGAAAGTTTTTCACATTATAAATTTTGAAGGCCAAAAATAGGCTTTTTGGATAAGACCGGCGGCTGATGTTGAAAAGTCTTCTAATCAAGGAGGGTTTATCGTATTAAAAGTATTGTTTTCAATGCTAAGTTTTCGAAAATCAATCAGCAGTTTTATCCCTGGATTCAGAAAAACAGGCTTTGTAGATGATTGTTGAGCCACCGGATAATACTAAAATCTGCAGGTTTCAGGTTTTTAACCAGGGTTTCAACAAGCTTTTTCGATAAAATACTTATCAAAATTCATCAGAAATTTCAGCTTTCATACAATCTCCAAATCCCTGAAAACCAATAAAATTATATTTTCTGACGGCTGTTTCAAAACACTACGCCATCTTACATTCAAAAAATAATTCAGAATAATTTTGTTTTGTAAAATATTGTTGTACTTTTGCGCCCTCAAATTAAGGACACGAAGTAAGATTCCGACCCGGTTTTGAAAACATAGAGAAATTAAAAGGAAACCTGATAAATGGAGGCATCTATAGGTTTCTAACGACAAAATGAATTTTCAGCTACTTTGAAAAATCAGTCGTTTGGCGCCTCAGATTGCTCACCCGCATTCTGTCCTTTCAATTTCACTTAAACTTTTTTAACAATAGTGGTTTTCAGCAGTTAATGTTGAGTCACGAAAAAAATTGAAATTAAATTTCAATGTTCATTGTTTATTTGAAATAAATTGTACTTTTGCACCCCCGAAAATTGGGGCAAATTAATAAAAACTTAACTAAAAGTCGTAATATGCCGACGATACAGCAGTTAGTTCGTAAAGGACGCAAGAAGTTGACCGATAAGAGTAAATCACCTGCACTGGACAGTTGTCCACAAAGGCGTGGTGTTTGTGTACGTGTTTACACAACAACACCTAAAAAACCAAACTCAGCGATGCGTAAAGTCGCCAGGGTTAGGTTGACCAATGGTAAAGAGGTGAATGCTTACATTCCTGGTGAAGGTCACAACCTCCAGGAGCACTCCATTGTAATGATCCGTGGAGGTCGTGTGAAAGATTTACCTGGTGTAAGATACCACATCATTCGTGGCGCTCTGGATACATCAGGAGTTGAAGGCCGCAACCAGAGACGGTCCAAATATGGTACAAAACGTCCAAAAAAGAAATAGTTTTCGAAGTCAAGATTAACGATATATAGACAATGAGGAAAGCAAAACCAAAGAAAAGAATCATACTTCCTGACCCGAAGTTCAATGATCAGCTTGTATCGAAATTCGTGAATAATCTCATGCTTCGCGGAAAGAAAACACTTGCTTTTAAGGTATTTTACGAAGCTATTGATGTTGTTGTTGAACGTACCAAAGAAGACGGTGTTGAAGTATGGAAAAAAGCACTTGCTAATGTTACACCAGCCGTTGAGGTTCGCAGCCGCAGGATTGGTGGAGCTACTTTCCAGATCCCAACTGAAATTCCTGCTTCACGCAAGCAATCAATCGGAATGAAAAATCTGATTAGTTACGCTCGCAAACGCAACGAAAAATCGATGGGTAAGAAATTAGCATCCGAAATATTAGCAGCCTACAAAGAAGAAGGCGGTGCTTTTAAAAGGAAAGAAGATATTCACAGAATGGCCGATGCTAACAAAGCATTCTCACACTTCAGAGTGTAATTAATTTAACAAATCAGAATAACAGAGAGCACACATCAAAGATGCCTGAAGGTTTAAAACATATCAGAAATATAGGAATAATGGCGCACATCGACGCGGGTAAAACCACGACAACTGAGCGGATATTATACTATACCGGCATCAACTACAAGATGGGTGAAGTTCATGATGGCGCTGCAACCATGGATTATATGGTGCAGGAACAAGAAAGGGGAATAACAATCACCTCTGCTGCCACCACTGTTTTCTGGAATTTCAAAGACGACAAATACAAAATCAATATTATCGATACTCCCGGGCATGTGGATTTCACTGTTGAAGTGGAAAGATCACTCAGGGTTCTCGACGGAGCTATCGCAATTTTCTGTGCCGTTGGTGGTGTAGAGCCACAAAGCGAAACTGTCTGGCGTCAGGCTGACAAGTATGGCGTACCAAGGTTGAGCTTTGTAAATAAAATGGACCGCACAGGAGCTGACTTCTTTAGTGTCATTACACAGATCAGAGAGAGACTTGGCGCAAATCCAATTCCGCTTCAAATCCCAATTGGTGTTGAAGACTCTTTTGAGGGCGTTGTTGATCTGATTTGTAACAAAGCTTTTATCTGGGATGATTCTTCAAAAGGGATGACCTTTACTGAAGTTGAGATTCCTGAAGACATCAAAGATACAGTTAAGGAATATCGTACAAGCCTTATCGAAGGTGTTGCTGAGGAAAGCGATGAATTACTTGAAAAATTCATGAACGATCCCAACTCAATTACCGAAGAAGAGATTATCCAGGCGATACGAAAAGCAACATTGGAATTACGAATTACCCCGGTACTCTGTGGCGCTTCATTCAAAAACAAAGGAGTTCAACCTTTACTTGATGCTGTTGCAGCTTACCTTCCTTCACCAGAGGATATTCCTGCAATTAACGGGATAAATCCAAATACTGAAAAAGAAGAACATCGTCATCCTGCAATTGAAGATCATTTTTCTTCACTGGCTTTTAAAATATCAACGGATTCTTTTGTTGGAAAAATAGCTTTCTTCCGTGTTTATTCAGGTTCTTTGAAATCAGGTTCGATCGTATTAAATTCAAATACGGGTAAGAAAGAGCGGATTTCGCGAATCATGCAGATGCACGCTAACAAGCAAATCCCGCTCGAAACTATCGAAGCAGGAGATATAGGAGCATTTGTTGGATTTAAAGACATCAGGACCGGAGATACGCTTTGTGCGATTGATCATCCGATTGTTCTCGAAAACATCAAATTTCCTGAGCCGGTAATTAACCTCGCAGTTGAGCCTAAAACACAGGATGATTTTGATAAACTGACAGATTCGCTCAATAAACTGGCAAGTGAAGATCCTACATTCAAAGTCCGTGTCGACGAAGAAACCGGTCAGACGATTATCAGCGGAATGGGGGAGTTGCATCTCGAAATCCTGGTTGACAGGTTGAGACGTGAATATGGAATACAATGTAATCATGGAAAACCGCAAGTTGCTTATAAAGAAGCACTTAAGTCAACCATAGAATACCGTGAAGTATATAAAAAGCAAACAGGTGGCCGCGGAAAATTTGCTGATATTCTTTTTGAAATCGGGCCAGCAGACAAGGATGTTATCGGTTTACAGTTCATAGATGAAGT
The DNA here is from genome assembly GCA_903944895.1 of uncultured Bacteroidota bacterium. Taxonomy (GTDB): domain Bacteria; phylum Bacteroidota; class Bacteroidia; order Bacteroidales; family 4484-276; genus CAJATL01. The sequence goes on along the minus strand of CAJATL010000188.1, from coordinate 24,378 downwards.
TAAAGGCGGAAACATTCCAAAGCAATACATTCCTTCGATAAAAAAGGGTTTCGAAATGGCAATGATGAACGGACCTTTGGCAGGATTTAATCTTTACAATCTCAAAGTTGTAGTTAAAGATGGCTCATATCATCCGGTCGATTCAGATCAGATGGCCTTCGAGATCGCTGCAAAAGTTGGATACCGTAATGCCTGTAAGTTAATGAAATCGACCTTACTTGAGCCTGTTATGAAACTTGAAGTTTCGACGCCTGATGAATACATCGGAGATGTAAGCAGCGATTTAAATAAACGTCGTGGTCACCTGGAAGAAGTTATTGCAAAAATTAACAGTCAGGTTTTAAAGGCACGGGTGCCACTGTCTGAAATGTTTGGATATGTAACATCACTTAGGTCCATAACATCTGGTAGAGCGTTGTCGAGTCTGGAATTTTCACACTATGCTGAGCTTCCAAATGAGTTACTCGAACAAGTGCTGTACAAAATAAAGGGATACATCGTAAAAGTATAAATAGATTTTAAGAATCAAATAAATTACAATAAGGTGAGTCAGAGGATTAGAATAAAATTGAAATCGTACGATCATAATCTGGTTGATAAGTCAGCCGAAAAGATTGTAAAGACTGTAAAAAGCACCGGCGCAGTAGTAAGCGGACCAATCCCGTTGCCTACTAACAAGAAGATTTTTACTGTAAACCGTGCAACTTTCGTAAATAAAAAAGCGCGCGAACAGTTCGAATTATCTTCTTACAAAAGGCTTCTCGACATTTACAGTTCAACCACAAAAACCATTGATGCACTGATGAAACTCGAGTTACCCAGTGGCGTTGAGGTTGAAATCAAGGTTTGATAAAGTTTGGATTGGATAAGATTTGATAAAAATTAAAGATTAGTAATAATGTCTGGAATAATAGGTAAAAAAATAGGGATGACCAGCCTGTACGACGCGAATGGAAAGAACATTCCATGTACAGTTATCGAAGCCGGTCCATGTGTGGTGACCCAGGTTAAAACCATTGAAAAGGATGGATACGAAGCAATTCAGCTATCCTATGGTGAACGGAAGGAAAAACACACTACCAAAGCTTTAAAAGGTCATTTTGCAAAAGCTGGTGTAAGCCCAAAACGTATTGTAAGGGAATTTACCAGGTTTGAAGTCGACCACCAAAAGAAATTCGGGGATATTGTTGATGTTACCGTGTTTATCGAAGGAGAGTTCATTGATGTTATTGGAACTACAAAAGGAAAAGGTTTCCAGGGTGTTGTAAGACGTCATGGTTTCAGTGGGGTAGGTGGACAAACTCACGGACAGCACAACCGACTCAGAGCTCCCGGATCTTTAGGAGCATCGTCATGGCCTTCTCGCGTTTTTAAAGGAATCCGTATGGCCGGACAAATGGGTAACACCAGGGTAAAAATGATAAACCTTCAGGTTTTGAAAATTGTTCCCGAAAAAAATATGATTATTGTTAAAGGTTCAGTTCCAGGACCAAATGGATCACCTATAATTGTTGAAAGATGGAGTTAGCAGTTTATAATAAGAATGGCGAGAAGACCGCTCGCACGATATCGCTTGATGATTCCATTTTTGGAATCAGCCCAAATGATCATGCCATTTATCTGGATGTGAAACAAATTCTGGCAAACAAACGTCAGGGAACTCACAAATCCAAAGAAAAAGGCGAAATTACTGGTAGTACCCGTAAATTGAAGAAACAAAAAGGAACTGGTACTGCGCGTTTTGGTAGCATCAAAAGCCCACTCTTTAGAGGCGGTGGCAGGGTTTTCGGTCCACGTCCAAGGGATTATCATTTTAAGTTGAATAAAAAACTTAAACGTCTCGCCCGTAAGTCAGCTTTATCATACAAAGCAAGTGAGAACAAGATTACAATCCTCGAAGATTTTACATTCGAAACTCCAAAGACAAAAAACTTTGTTCAACTGATAAAAAGTTTTAGTCTGGAAGGCAAGAAAATAATCATTCTCTTCCCCGGAACCGATTTGAATGTAGCAATGTCAGCAAGAAACCTGCAGGAAGTATTGTACCAGAACTCATCAAATATCAACACTTTTGATATCATGAAAGCGCAACAACTTTTAATCGTTGAAAGCTCAATCAAAGATATTAACGAGATGTTCAACAACTAATAAGGTAATTAGAAACTAATAAAGATAAGGCAAAATGAATATTCTGATTAAGCCGATCATTACCGAAAAAATGACTGCACTTGGCGAGAAGCTCAAGAGATATGGATTTGTCGTTGATAAAAGTGCCAACAAGCTCCAGATAAAAAAAGCTGTCGAAGAAATGTACAACGTAGATGTCAGGGAGGTGAATACAATGAGGTATTCAGGAAAATCCAAATCGAGATTTACCAAGACAGGTCTCATCAGCGGAAAAACCAAAGCTTATAAAAAAGCTATCATTACAATAGCAGAAGGTGAAACAATTGATTTTTACAGCAATATTTAAGATAAATGGCTTTAAAAAAATTCAAACCGACAACATCCAGTCAGCGCTTCAAAATTATCAGTGCGTTTGATGATATTACTACCGACAAACCTGAAAAAAGTTTGCTTGAGCCACACAGGAAAAGTGGTGGTAGAAATAACGAAGGAAGAATGACCATGAGGTACATGGGTGGTGGTCATAAACAAAATTACAGGATCATTGACTTTAAACGCGACAAAGATGGTATTCCTGCTACAGTTAAAACTGTTGAATACGATCCAAACCGCAGTGCACGAATTGCCCTGGTTGTTTATGCCGATGGTGAAAAAAGGTACATTGTTGCACCAAATGGAATCAAAGTTGGTCAAACCATACTCTCAGGTTTAGGTGTTAGTCCTGATGTTGGAAACACACTCTACCTAAGTGAAGTACCATTTGGAACCATTGTACACAACATCGAACTTCGCCCGGGTCAAGGTGCTAAAATGGCAAGAAGTGCCGGATCTTATGCACAGCTCATGTCGAGAGATGGAAAGTATGCAGTAATGAGACTTCCATCAGGCGAAACCCGCTTGATACTCCAGGCCTGCAAAGCTACTATCGGAACCGTTTCAAACATCGATCATCAGCTTGAGATTTCTGGTAAAGCAGGTCGCAGCAGATGGCTCGGAAGACGGCCACGCACCAGAGGTGTAGTTATGAATCCTGTAGATCACCCAATGGGTGGTGGTGAAGGAAGAGCATCAGGTGGTTTGCCAAGATCAAGAAAAGGTCTGCCGTCACGCGGATACAAAACAAGATCGAAGAAAAAGGCATCCAACAAGTATATCATCGAAAGAAGGAAAAAGTAATTCTTAAATTTTAGAAAAGATGAGTCGTTCGCTTAAAAAAGGTCCATATATTCATTACAAGCTTGAGAAAAAAGTTTCTGATAGTCAGGCTGCCACAAAGAAAAACGTGATCAAGACCTGGTCAAGGGCTTCAATGATTTCTCCGGATTTTGTTGGTCTAACCATCGCTGTTCACAACGGAAATAAATTTATTCCGGTGTATGTTACCGAAAACATGGTCGGCCATAAACTTGGTGAATTCGCTCCGACACGTATTTTCAGAGGCCATTCCGGTAATAAAGGTAAAAAATAAGGAGTAAAAGAAATGGGAGCACGTAAACATTTATCAGCAGAGAAAAGAAAAGAGGCAAATAAAACATTGTTTTTTGCCAAGTTAAATAATTGCCCGACTTCACCCCGGAAAATGCGCTTAGTTGCTGACCTGGTAAGAGGGAAAAACGTTGAACTAGCTCTTGGAGTACTCAAATTTACCCCAAAAGAAGCAGCTAACAGATTATATAAACTCGTACTTTCTGCAATCTCAAACTGGCAAATCAAGAATGAAGGCGTCAGAATGGAAGATAGTAACCTGTTCATAAAATCAGTAATGGTCGACAGCGCCAAACAACTTAAACGAATCCGTCCTGCACCGCAGGGTAGAGCACACCGGATAAGAAAACGTTCAAACCATGTTACTGTGGTTCTTGATAGCAGGCGCGAAGTTGCTGAAACCAACGCTTAGTAATTTAAAAAAGTAAAATTTAAAAAAAACATTAACCAATATTTCAACACCGAATGGGACAAAAAACTAATCCAATAGGTCTTAGGTTAGGAATTATCAAAGGATGGGATTCGAACTGGTACGGCGGCAAAACTTTTGATGTCAAACTGGTAGAAGACGATAAAATAAGGAAATACCTGAATGCACGCCTTGCAAAGGCCGGAATTTCAAAGATTTTTATTGAGCGTACACTCAAGCTTGTTACCGTAACCATTCAAACTGCCCGCCCTGGCATCATTATCGGGAAAGGCGGACAAGAGGTTGATAAACTGAAAGAGGAACTCAAGAAACTCACAGGAAAAGAAATTCAGATTAACATATCCGAAATTAAACGTCCTGAACTTGATGCAGTGTTAGTAGCAAGTACGATTGCCAGACAGATTGAAGGCAGGATCTCCTTTAGAAGAGCCATAAAAACATCTGTTGCCGCAACAATGAGGATTGGTGCCGAAGGAATTAAAGTTTTGATTTCGGGCAGATTAGGTGGAGCTGAAATGGCAAGGAATGAAATGTACAAAGAAGGCAGAACTCCTTTGCACACTTTGAGAGCCGACATCGATTACGCAACTGCCGAAGCTCATACTACCTATGGAAGAATCGGAATAAAAGTATGGATTTGCAAAGGTGAAATTTTTGGAAAACCCGATCTTATCCCGATGGCAAACGCCGATAAAAAACAAAAACCTATGGGTATTCCGGGTGGTGGACCAGGAGGACAAGGACCACGCAAACCAAGACCACGTGGACGTGAAGGTCGCGACGGATACGAAGGACGTGAAGGTCGCGATTCAAGATAAGTAAAAAATACAATAAGATAAATTTAACAACTCGATCATAATGTTACAGCCAAAGAAAACAAAGTACAGAAAGCAGCAAAAAGGGAGGATGAAAGGGAATGCCCACAGAGGTCACGAGCTCGCATTTGGTTCTTTCGGAATAAAGACCATGGAAGAAGCATGGTTAACAGGTAGGCAGATCGAAGCTGCTCGTCAGGCAGTAACACGTCACATGAAACGTGAAGGCCAGATCTGGATCAATATTTTTCCTGATAAGCCAGTAACTAAAAAACCTGCCGAAGTTCGTATGGGTAAAGGTAAAGGTGCTCCTGAATATTTTGTAGCACGTGTAACCCCGGGACGTATTCTTTTCGAAGCCGATGGCGTGCCATTGGAAGTAGCAAAAGAAGCTTTACGCCTGGCTGCCCAGAAGCTCCCTGTAGATACCAAGTTTGTTGTTAGAAGAGATTACGTTCAAGAATAATAACTATACCAGAATGAAACAAAGTGTTATTTTGGAATTGTCGAACGACGATTTAAAAGAAAGGCTCGAAGAGGAAGCAAAACAGCTGAATAAACTCAAGTTGAACCACGCTGTATCACCTCTCGAAAACCCTAATAAGATTAAAGATTACCGCAGAACCGTTGCACGGATCAATACAGAATTGCGTAAAAGAAATCTTGAAGGAAAATTATAATTAGAGATTATCATAATGGAAAGCAAAGCAACAAGACCGCTAAGAAAAGAACGCGTTGGCTTGGTAGTCAGCAATAAGATGGAAAAATCCATTGTTGTTCAGGTCGAAAGAAGGGTACAACATACCAAATACGGCAAGTTTGTCAAGAAAACTAACAAGTTTTGTGCTCACGACGAAAGTAACGAAAGCAACATTGGCGATACAGTCAAAATTATGGAAACCAGACCACTCAGTAAAAATAAGTGTTGGAGATTAGTCGAAATCATTGAAAGAGCTAAATAATCATGATACAGAAAGAATCTAGATTAGGAGTTGCTGACAACAGCGGTGCAAAGGAAGTACTTTGTATCAACGTACTGGGAGGTACCAGGAAAAAGTATGCAAGCATTGGAGATACAATTATTGTAACTGTTAAAAATGCACTGCCCTCCGGAAATATTAAAAAAGGAACAGTTTCAAAAGCTGTTGTTGTACGCACAAGAAAAGAAATCCGGCGTAACGATGGATCCTATATCCGCTTCGACGACAATGCAGTTGTGTTGTTAAATACAGCAGGCGAAATGTTTGGAACCCGTATTTTTGGACCCGTTGCCCGCGAATTAAGAGAAAAGCAATATATGAAAATCGTTTCTTTAGCACCTGAAGTGCTGTAAAATTGGAGGAACAAATCATGACGAAACAAAAATTGCATATAAAAAAGGGTGATAATGTAATGGTTATTGCCGGCGATTCACGAGGACAACAGGGAAAAGTCCTGATACTCGATGCCAAAAAAGCTAAGGCTATTGTGGAAAACATCAATTTGGTCTCTAAACATACCAAACCGAATGCTAAAAGTCCCCAGGGCGGAATCGTAAAAAAAGAAGCAGGTGTGCATGTGTCGAACCTTAAAGTTATCGACAGCACAGGAAAACCAACACGCGTCGGACGCCGTGTGGATGAAAAAACAGGTAAAGTGGTCCGCTACTCTAAAAAATCAGGGGAGGTTATCAAGTAATGAGTTACAAGCCAAGATTAAAAGAAAAGTATCAGAATGAGATCCATCCTGCTTTAATGAAGCAGTTTGAATACAAAAGCACCATGCAAGCGCCAAGGCTTTTAAAGATTTCTCTGAATTGTGGATTAGGCGACGCTATTGCCGATAAAAAACTGCTGGATTTCGGAATCGCCGAAATGACTCAGATATCAGGACAAAAAGCTGTCTCTACAAAATCCAAAAAAGACATCTCCAATTTTAAGCTAAGAAAAGGAATGCCCATTGGAGTTCGTGTAACACTCAGAAGCGACAAAATGTATGAATTCCTCGACAGGCTCATCTCAGTTGCTATACCCCGGATCAGAGACTTTAAAGGTATCAACGAAAAAGGTTTTGATGGACGCGGAAACTACACCTTAGGCGTAACTGAGCAGATCATTTTCCCGGAAATCAACATCGACAAGGTCAACAAAATTACCGGAATGGATATCACTTTTGTTACCACTGCCAACACCGATAAAGAAGCACATGCACTGCTTAGAGAATTTGGAATACCATTTAAAAATCAGAAATAACGATTCAATATGGCTAAAGAGTCGATGAAAGCAAGAGAAGTCAAAAGAGCAAAGCTCGTTGACAAGTATGACAAAAAACGCAAGGCATTAAAAGAAGCCGGCGATGTTATAGGCTTGCAAAAATTACCCAAAAATGCTTCACCTATCAGAATGCACAACCGTTGCAAACTAACAGGCCGTCCAAAAGGATACATGAGGCAATTCGGTCTTTCCCGCATCACTTTCAGGGAAATGGCCTTGGCAGGTTTGATTCCAGGGGTAAAAAAAGCAAGTTGGTAATAGTATTTATTTTAAGAAATATAATTTTAATTGCAGTAAAATATGGTAACTGACCCAATTGCAGATTATTTGACACAGATCAGGAACGCGATCATGGCTAACCACCGCATCGTTGAAATTCCTACCTCGAATCTGAAAAAGGAAATGACAAAAATATTGTTCGAAAAAGGATACATCCTGAACTATAAATTTGAAGATGATAAGTTTCCCGGAACAATAAAAATTGCTTTAAAATATCATCCGGTTTCAAAACTTCCAGCAATTACTTCATTAAAAAGAGTTAGCCGCCCGGGTTTAAGACAATATGTCGGATCGGATAAACTTCCACGCGTACTCAATGGTTTAGGAATCGCTATTATCAGTACATCTCATGGCCTGATGACCGACAAAGAAGCTAAAAAAGACAATGTTGGTGGTGAAGTATTGTGTTACGTCAGCTAATAAAGGAGAATATAAGATATGTCACGAATAGGAAAATTACCGATAAGTGTCCCGAAAGGTGTGCAAATAGAGATATCAGAAAAAAACCTGGTATCAGTTAAAGGACCAAAGGGAACTCTCGAACAACAAATCGATCCGGATATCAAGGTAAAATTTGAAAACGGTACCATCGAACTTGAAAGACCTACCGAGCAAAAAAGGCATAAATCATTACATGGTTTGTACAGAGCATTAATTGCCAATATGGTTCATGGTGTTTCAGACGAATTTAAAATTGTTCAGGAATTGGTTGGTGTTGGTTATAAAGCTGTAGCTAAAGGACAATTGCTCGAATTATCACTCGGTTATTCACACAATGTTGTTGTCGTTCTACCCGAAGAGATTAAAGTTACAACAGTTACTGAGCGTGGTAAAAACCCAATAATTACCCTCACATCAATAGATAAACAGTTACTTGGCCAAATTGCCGCTAAAATACGTTCACTCCGCAAACCTGAACCATACAAAGGAAAAGGTATTAAATTCCAGGGTGAGGAAATCAAGCGCAAAGCTGGTAAAGCTGCTGCTAGTTAATAGTTAAAAAATTCATTCCAATAACGGAGTAAAATCCTATTGAAAAATGGCTACAAAGAATAAAAAAGAATACAGAAGGTTAAGGATTAAACTAAGAATCAGAAAGATTATTTCTGGTACAGCTGAAAGGCCACGTTTAACTGTTTTCAGAAGCAATAAAGAAATCTATGCCCAGATTGTTGACGACCTTGCAGGCAACACCATTGTTGCTGCTTCAACAACAAGCAAAGATTTTGAAAAAGAAAAAGTTAATAAGTCGAAACAGGCGCAGAAAGTTGGAACGCTCATCGCCAAAAAGGCAAAAGCAGCAGGTATCGAATCAGTTGTTTTCGACAGAAATGGTTATTTGTATCACGGACGGATTAAATCTCTCGCAGAAGGCGCCAGAGAAGGAGGTCTTAAATTTTAACGAATTATGACAAACGTAAACGTAAAAAGAGTAAAGTCGAGCGAGATCGAATTCAAAGATAAGCTTGTTAGTATCCAAAGGGTTACAAAAGTTACCAAGGGTGGTCGTACATTTAGCTTCTCAGCAATCGTTGTTGTTGGAAACGAAAATGGAGTAGTAGGTTATGGTTTGGGAAAAGCAAAAGAAGTTACCGCTGCAATTGCAAAAGGTATCGACGATGCCAAGAAAAACCTGGTAAAAGTACCTATCCTGCATGCAACACTCCCACACGATGGTTACGGAAAATATAGCGGCGCCTACGTTTTCATGAAACCTGCAGCTCCCGGTACCGGCGTAATCGCTGGTGGTGCTATGCGCGCAGTTTTCGAAAGTGTTGGAATTAAAGATGTTCTTGCTAAATCAAAAGGTTCATCCAATCCTCACAGCGTTGTTAAAGCAACAATCAATGGGCTGCTCAAAATGCGCGACCCTTACACAATTGCCCAGATCAGAGGCATTGAAGTCGACAAAGTGTTTAACGGTTAATTCGATCAATTACAATTACAACATGAAGAAGCTAAAAATCAGACAAATAAAAAGCGGTATCGGACGCCCTTTAAGGCAGAAGAGAACCCTGGTAGCCCTTGGAATTAAACACATGATGCACCAGGTTGAAGTTGAAGCTACTCCTCAGGTATTAGGAATGGTTGAAAAAGTTAAACATTTACTATCAGTAGAAGAAGTATAAATCTATCATAACATCTTAATAAAATGGATTTAAGTAATCTCAAACCGGCCGAAGGCTCGGTGAGCAAAGGCAAACGAATTGGTCGCGGACAAGGCTCCGGAAGAGGTGGTACATCAACAAGAGGCCATAAAGGTGCTCAGTCGCGCTCAGGTTACTCTCACAAGAGAGGCTTCGAAGGCGGTCAGATGCCACTGTACAGACGTGTTCCAAAAGGTGGTTTTAAAAATTTCAACCGTGTTGAGTATCGTGGAATCAATATTGATGCTTTGCAAAAATTAGCCGAAACTAAAGGTATTCATGTTTTTGATATTGAAGTTTTGATTAACAATGGCCTGGCTCAAAAAGTTGACCTTATTAAGATTTTGGGACGTGGAGAATTAACTGCTAAAATTGACGTTAAAGCTCACGGTTTCTCCGAATCAGCAAAAAAAGCAATTGAAGCTAATGGTGGTGTTGCAACTATAATTTAATTTGCATAATGAAAAAGTTAATAGAAACCATACGTAATATCTACAAAATCGAAGAACTGCGAAAAAGGATCGCATATACACTCGGTATCATTCTGTTGTACCGTTTGGGTTCTTATGTAGTTCTTCCCGGAGTGGATCCCGACATGTTAAGCGCTTTGCAGGCCCAAACCCAGGAAGGTTTATTGGGACTGCTCAACATGTTTTCGGGAGGAGCTTTTTCTAATGCTTCAATTTTTGCACTTGGTATCATGCCTTACATTTCTGCATCCATTGTGGTGCAATTGTTAGGTATGGCCATTCCGTATTTCCAGAAACTTCAAAAAGAAGGCGAAAGCGGACGTAAGAAAATTAATCAGATTACACGTTACTTAACGGTAATCATTCTTATTTTCCAATCGCCTGCATACATCGCTAACCTTACCGCCCAATTAGCACCTGAAGCTATTTATCCTTTCGATCCAAATGTAACCTCACATTCTATCTTTTCGTTCTTTGGTATTTCAAGCATCATCATGCTTACCGCCGGTTCGATGTTTGTAATGTGGTTGGGTGAGAAAATAACTGATAAAGGTATCGGTAACGGTATTTCATTGATCATTATGATTGGTATCATCGCACGTTTACCTTTTGCTTTGTTTGGAGAGTTTATCTCGAGAATGGAAGAACAAGGTGGTGGTTTGGTAGTATTCATTATCGAATTGATTATTCTGGTTGGTGTTGTTCTGCTTACAATACTTCTTGTTCAGGGTACACGCCGGATTCCGGTACAATATGCAAAACGGATCGTTGGAAACAAACAATATGGTGGCGTTCGTCAGTACATTCCTTTAAAAGTTAATGCTGCCGGTGTAATGCCAATCATTTTTGCCCAGGCAATCATGTTCCTGCCTTTAACAATTGCACAATACGCCCAATCGGATACTTTAACCGGATTTGCATCAGCATTTACCAACATCGATGGTTTATGGTACAACCTTACATTCTTTATCCTGATTGTAATGTTCACCTACTTTTACACAGCCATTACCGTTAATCCTAACCAAATGGCTGATGATATGAAGAAAAACGGAGGATTTATTCCTGGTGTAAAACCCGGGCGTAAAACTGCTGAGTTTATTGATACAGTAATGTCGAGGATCACATTTCCAGGTTCCTTGTTTCTGGGTTTTGTTGCCATCATGCCGGCACTTGTACGATTGATTGGTGTTAATCAGCAATTTGCACAGTTTTTTGGTGGTACTTCGCTGCTGATTTTAGTTGGTGTTGTCCTCGATACCTTGCAACAGATCGAAAGCCATTTGCTCATGCGTCATTATGATGGATTGACCAAATCTGGCAGAATCAAGGGTCGTTCGGCATTCTAAGCTATAAATCCGATTAAATAATACTTCGAATGGTTCTAATAAAGACCGAAGAAGAAATAGAATTAATAAGACATAGTTCTTTACTTGTTGGTAAAACTTTAGCAGAAGTAGCCAGTCATTTAGTTCCTGGAGTCACTACATTAGCTTTGGATAAGATAGCTGAGGAATTCATCAGAGATAATCAGGGAATTCCAGGTTTTAAAGGCTATAACGGTTTTCCTGCTTCACTTTGCATCTCGGTAAACGATGAAGTTGTTCATGGAATTCCGGGGAAACGTCAGCTTCGCGATGGAGACATTGTATCGGTTGATTGTGGAGTTAAAAAAAATGGTTACTTTGGCGATTCAGCTTACACCTTTGCAATTGGAGTTGTTGACGAAAATGTGCTTTTGCTTCTGGAACGTACCAGGAATTCACTTTATCGCGCTATCGAAACCGCAATAGCAGGAAAAAGGGTAGGGGATATTGGATATGCTGTTCAGTCGTATGTTGAAGGTTTTGGTTATTCTGTAGTCCGCGACCTTGTTGGTCATGGCTTGGGAAAAAACCTTCACGAAAAACCGGAAGTACCAAATTACGGGAGACGCGGACAGGGAAAAGAGTTGCTGGAGGGAATGGTTATCGCCATCGAGCCGATGATTAATCTGGGAGTTAAAAATGTTACCCAGGACAAAGATGGATGGACAATCAGAACTGCCGATAAAATGCCGTCAGCTCATTTCGAACATGATGTAGTGATTAGAAAAGGGTACGCTGAAATTCTATCTACATTTGATTTTATAGAAGAAGTTTTAAGTAAGAACAAATAACAAGTAATTAAAGTTTTTTTGAATGGCTAAACAAGCTGTTATAGAGCAAGACGGAACAGTTATCGAATCACTGGGAAATGCAATGTTCAGAGTAGAACTGGAAAACGGGCATGTAATTACTGCACATATTTCGGGAAAAATGAGGATGCATTACATAAAAATTCTACCCGGTGACCGCGTAAAAATTGCCATGTCGCCCTATGATTTATCAAAAGGAAGAATCACGTTCAGATACAAGTAATAAAAGCATAGATATGAAAGTAAGAGCTTCAGTTAAAAAAAGAACACCCGAGTGTAAAATTGTCCGCCGTAAAGGCAGGTTGTATGTGATCAACAAAAAAAATCCCAAGTACAAACAAAGACAGGGTTAATAACAATTAAAATTATCAAATTATGGCACGTATTTCAGGTATCGACTTACCAAAAAATAAAAGAGGCGTAATAGGGCTAACCTACATTTACGGCATCGGCAAAAGCCTTGCTCGTGATATTTTGGAAAAAGCCGGAGTTGATATCAATAAGAAAGTCCAGGACTGGACTGATGATGAGCAAAATCAAATCCGAACTATTATTAACGAACAGGTTAAAGTTGAAGGTGCACTTCGTTCGGAAGTTCAAATGAATATCAAACGTTTGATGGATATTGGTACATATCGCGGAATCCGTCATCGTTTAGGTCTTCCTTTGCGCGGACAGTCCACTAAAAATAATGCCCGTACTCGTAAAGGACGTAAAAAAACTGTTGCTAACAAGAAAAAGGCAGCTAAAGGTTAATAGATGATTTCACATTATTACAGTTTTCAGAATTTTGAAAGTCTAATCTAATATGGCAAAAACAGCAAAACCAAGAAGTACAAAGAAACGGGTCGTTAAGGTTGAACCTTACGGAAGAGCCTACGTGAGTGCTTCGTTTAATAACCTGATCGTAACACTTACCAACAACGCAGGACAGGTAATATCATGGTCTTCCTCCGGTAAGATGGGGTTCAGAGGTTCTAAAAAGAACACCCCATACGCAGCACAAACTGCTTCGGAAGATTGTGCAAAAGTAGCATTTGACCTTGGCCTGAGAAAAGTTAAGGTATTTGTTAAAGGACCTGGCTCCGGAAGAGAATCTGCAATCAGAACATTGCATTCAGCCGGTATTGAAGTTACCGAGATTAACGACATTACACCTTTGCCACACAACGGTTGTCGTCCTCCAAAACGCAGACGGGTATAATTTAGTCGAATTTAGCAAACTTAAAAGCAAAAGATAGAAATGGCAAGATACATTGGGCCAAAAACAAGAATCTCAAGGAAATTTGGTGAACCGCTCTTCGGCGCCGACAAAAATTTCGAAAAGAAAAATTATCCACCGGGACAACATGGCATAAACAAACGCCGGAAAAAACCGTCAGAATACGGTATTCAGCTTGCTGAAAAGCAAAAAGCCAAATACACTTACGGTATTTTGGAAAAACAATTCAGAAATGTCTTCGAAAAAGCTAGCAGCAAAAAAGGCGTTACTGGTACCGTTTTACTTCAGCTTATCGAATCGCGTCTCGACAATGTTGTGTTTCGTCTTGGAATCGCTCCAACCCGTTCGGCAGCCCGTCAGTTGGTTTCTCACCGTCACATTACTGTTAATGGAGAACTGGTAAATGTACCATCTTACTCATTGCGTGCAGGTGATGTTGTTGGTGTTCGTGAAAAATCAAAATCTCTCGAAGTTATTCTGGATGCTGTTGCTTCAAGAGCAAACAGGTATTCATGGCTGGAATGGGATCAGGATAAAATGACCGGAAGGTTTATGTCGTATCCTGAAAGAGCTGAAATCCCGGAAAATATCAACGAGCAACTTATCGTGGAGTTGTATTCTAAGTAATATTCAGAATTAGTAAAAAATTAATAACCCAAAGGTTTAAATCATGGCAATTTTAGCATTTCAAAAGCCGGAAAAAGTGATCATGATCGAATCGGACGACTACAAGGGGAGTTTTGAATTCCGCCCGCTGGAGCCCGGATTTGGTATCACAATTGGAAACGCTTTGCGCAGAATCCTCCTATCATCTTTGGAAGGCTTTGCCATCACAACAGTACGAATTGAAGGTGTTGAGCAGGAGTTTTCTACTGTAAAAGGTGTTGTTGAAGATGTAAATGAAATTCTGCTAAACTTAAAGCAAATCCGTTTTAAGAAACTTGTTGATGATGATAGCAGTGAAAAAGTTCACATTGTTATCTCAGGACAGGAAACTTTCAAAGCAGGCGATATCAATAAATATTTGTCAGTTTTCCAGGTGTTAAATCCTGATGTGGAAATCTGTACAATGGAACCTTCTGTTAAGCTTTCAATCGAAATTACGATTAACAAAGGCCGCGGATATGTTCCCGCTGACGAAAACAAAGTTCTAAACGCACCAATCGGTACCATTTCAATCGACTCTATTCATACTCCCATCAGGAACGTGAATTATTTTGTAGAAAACTACCGCGTTGAGCAAAAAACCGATTACGAAAAATTAGTTCTCGAGATCAATACCGACGGTTCAATTCAACCTAAGGACGCACTTAAAGAAGCCGCTAAAATTCTCATTCATCACTTCATGCTTTTCTCAGACGAAAAGATCACCCTCGAAACCGAAGAAAAGAATGTTACCGAAGAATTTGACGAAAGCTCGCTTCATATCCGTCAGTTGTTAAAAACTAAATTGGTCGATCTCGATCTCTCAGTCAGAGCATTAAACTGCTTAAAAGCTGCTGATGTTGAAACGCTTGGAGACCTGGTTTCCTTTAATAAAAATGATCTGCTTAAATTCAGGAATTTTGGTAAAAAATCGCTTACTGAACTTGAAGAACTTGTAAAATCCAAAAGCCTGGAATTTGGAATGAATGTAACAAAGTACAAATTAGACAAGGAATAATTGAAATGAGACACGGAAAGAAATTTAATCATCTTAGCAGGACAAGTGCTCATCGCAGAGCGATGTTATCCAATATGGCGGCTTCACTCATTCTGCATAAAAGGATCATGACGACTGTTGCAAAGGCAAAAGCTCTCAGAATATATGTTGAACCGCTGATTACAAAATCAAAAGAGGATACAACGCACTCCCGCCGAATGGTTTTTAGCTACCTTCAAAGTAAGGACGCTGTAACCGAACTCTTCAGGGAAGTTTCGACAAAAGTGGCTAACCGCCCGGGTGGATACACCAGAATTATCAAGATGGCTAACCGTCTTGGAGATAATGCTGAGATGTGCATGATGGAACTGGTTGACTATAATACTTTACTGTTGGGTAGTGAAACACCTTCAGGAAAAACTGCAGCAAAACGCAGAAGAAGAGGTTCAGGAAAAGGTTCAGCATCGGAAGAAACAACAGTAGCAACTGCCAAAGCAACAAAAGAAGTGGCAGAAGTTAAAAAGGAAGAAAAGGTTGAAGCAGTTTTAGATTCAAAAGTATCGGAAACCGAAGCTGACGTAGCTGTTGAAACCAATGAAGAGGAAAAGAAAACAGAGTAATCTTGTTCAGATTTATAAATAATACGTTAAAGGATGAAGCATTCATAAGGCTTTATCCTTTTTTATTTAACAGATGTATCTAATTAAATATCTTATAAAATGAGTACAATTAACAATATTCACGCACGTCAAATTCTGGATTCTCGTGGAAATCCAACAATCGAAGTTGAAGTAATCACTGATAATGGCGTAATTGGCCGCGCTGCAGTGCCATCAGGCGCTTCCACAGGCGTTCATGAAGCCATGGAGTTAAGAGATGGTGAAAAAGAACGTTACATGGGAAAAGGCGTCCTTAAAGCGGTTTACAATGTCAATTCAATTCTTAATGAAGAGTTGCAGGGCCATTTTATTCTCGATCAGGTTGAAATCGACAAACGAATGATCGAAATTGATGGCACAGCTAATAAATCAAACCTGGGAGCAAATGCAATTTTAGGGGTTTCGCTGGCTTGTGCCCATGCTGGTGCAATCGAAACCGGACAAACCTTGTATCGCTATCTTGGTGGTGTTGGCGCTAAAACGTTGCCAATCCCGATGATGAACATTCTTAACGGTGGTTCACATGCCGATAACAGCATCGACTTCCAGGAATTTATGATCATGCCGGTTGGTGCCCCAACTTTTGCGGAAGCTTTGCGCATGGGTGCCGAAGTTTTTCATAACCTGAAAGCAGTTCTCAAAAAAGGTGGCTATTCGACCAATGTTGGCGATGAAGGCGGTTTTGCACCTAACCTCAAATCGAATGAAGAAGCAATAAAAGTTGTTTTACAGGCCATCGAAAAAGCTGGTTACAAACCTGGTAAGGATATTTTTATCGCACTCGATCCTGCTTCATCTGAGTATTTTATCGAAGAAGAAAATGTTTACCATCTGAAAAAATCGACCGGCGAAAAACTCACACCAACGCAAATGGTCGACTTCTGGAAAAACTGGGTTGATAATTACCCGATTATTTCGATCGAAGACGGTATGGCCGAAGATGATTGGGCTGGCTGGAAATACATGACCGAAAAAATGGGTGATAAAATTCAGCTTGTTGGTGATGATCTTTTTGTAACAAATACCCAGCGCTTACAGCAAGGTATCGACAAAGGCGTTGCAAATTCGATTTTAATTAAGGTTAACCAGATTGGAACACTTACCGAAACCATCGACGCTGTAAATATGGCTTATCGTAACGCCTACACAGCCGTTATGAGCCATCGTTCGGGTGAAACTGAAGATACTACAATCGCCGACCTCGCTGTGGCCTTAAACACTGGTTTAATCAAAACCGGATCAGCCAGCCGTTCCGACAGGATAGCAAAATACAACCAGTTGCTTCGTATCGAAGAACAATTGGGAAATGCTGCCTATTATCCTGGCAAGGACTATAAATACGCAAAATAATTTCGAAAATCTGAGCTGCCCTGGATTGGGCAGCTCTTTTTTAAACCTTTAATATTTTTTATCATGAACAAGATCAATTTCTTTGTACCGGTAATCTTCTTCATTTTATTCCATTTAAATGGAGTTAATGCCCAGGAATGCCGCATGTTTTTCCCATCAACAGAGGGAACCGTGATCGAAATGACTCAATTCGATAAAAATGGCAAGCCCACATCTTACTCAACCCAAAATGTTATCAAAAGAAACGAAACTGCTAAGGGATTGACTGTTCGCTATCAGCAAACCTTAAAAGATGCCAAGGATGATAAAACGTTCACCAACGAGATGGAAGTGAGATGTGAAAGTGGCAAATTTTATGTGGATATGACTGATTTATTTAAAGGTATGAATCTTGAATCGTATCAATCGTCTCCCGAAATGCAGGTAACTGTTGATGGTGATGCGATGTTTTATCCTTCTGACCTTAGTCCGAATTCAGTTTTACCTGACGGGAAAGTAACTGCAAAAATCACCACCGGCGGTTTTACCATGTTGACGATGTATGTAAATCTCTCAAACCGGAAATGTGCAGCCATCGAATCGGTAACCACCCCGGCCGGGACTTTTGAATGTTACAAAATAACCCAGGACGTCGAAGCAAAAGCGATTGTAAAAGTACTTGCTACCGATATTACATGGCTTGCAGAGGGCGTTGGCGTAGTAAAATCGGAGAGTTATGATAAGAAAGGCAAACTGATGAGTTCATCTCAGTTGACGAAATTTGAAAAGAAATAATTTTTGTTTTTGAAAGCTCCTTTTACGGGGCTTTTTTTTGGTCATTTTATTGATAATTTCGATTCGATTCATTATGATATTATTTTTGCTGCCATGTCGCTCATCTGTAAATATTTTTAAAATATGTTACCAATAATGGAAAAGCATTTTAATAAATTCAGGAAGAATGTTGTCGGTATCGACCAGACTTTCCAATCTCCATATGGTGTAAAACAGATCATTTACGCCGACTGGATTGCCAGCGGAAGGCTTTACAGGCCTATCGAAGATAAAATAATCGAAACTTTCGGCCCTTTTGTTGGAAATACCCATACCGAAACCAGCGAAACCGGGACTTTAATGACGAAAGCCTATCATCTTGCCCAGAAAAAAATAAAGGAGCATGTTAATGCTGGTCCAAACGATGTAATCATCACCGCTGGTTCCGGGATGACCACGGTGATAAATAAATTCCAGCGTATTCTGGGCTTCAGAGCTATGAGTAAAATGGACAAATTGGACTGCCTTCCTGAGCAGGAGCGCCCTGTGGTTTTTATAACCCACATGGAGCATCATTCCAACCATACATCCTGGCTTGAAACTATTGCAGATGTTGTTCAACTGAAACCCAATAAGGAATTACTGGTTGACCTGGATGAGCTTAGAAATGAACTCGAAAAACATAAAGATCGGAAAATGAAAATTGGTTCATTTACGGCCTGTTCAAACGTTACCGGAATTTCAACTCCCTACCACCAAATGGCGCGCATCATGCACGAAAACGGGGGTTTGTGTTTTGTCGATTTTGCTGCTTCGGCGCCTTATGTTGATATGAATATGCACCCCGAAGATCCTTTGCAGGCACTCGATGCGATCTTTTATTCGCCTCATAAATTTTTGGGCGGGCCAGGAACTCCCGGCGTCCTCATTTTTAATTCGGCCATTTATCAGAATTCGGTGCCTGACAATTCGGGCGGTGGTACCGTTGACTGGACAAATCCCTGGGGCGAGTTTAAGTACGTTGATGATATCGAAGTACGTGAAGATGGTGGTACTCCCGGGTTTTTACAAACCATTAAAGCTGCTTTGTGCATTGACCTGAAGAATAAAATGGGTGTCGAAAATATGCATCAGCGCGAAAAAGAGCTTGTTAAAATTGCCTTTGAAGAAATGCTTAAAATCCCGGGATTGCACATCCTGGCTGACAATGTTCAGGACAGGCTTGGTATTATTTCGTTTTATCTCGATGATGTCCATTTTAATCTTGCCTGCAAATTACTAAACGATAAATTCGGGATCCAGGTGAGGGGCGGATGTGCCTGCGCCGGTACTTACGGTCATTTTCTGCTCGACGTGAGTCATGATAAATCAAAACAAATAACCGACCTCATCAATCATGGTGATTTATCCAGAAAGCCTGGCTGGGTAAGGCTTTCGATACATCCTACCATGACTACTGACGAACTGTATTTTACCATTGATGCCATCAAACAGGTACAATTGAACCATCAAACCTGGGGAAAGGATTATCTATATCTCAATAAAATTAACGAATTCAGGCATATTAACGAACCCGAAGACAAAACTTCCCTGGTTTGCGACTGGTTTAAACTTTCAGAATAGTCGGAAGTCGGAAGTCGGAAGTCGGGAGTCGGAAGACGGAAGACAGAAGTCAATAGTCGGAAGACGGATGTGACCAGTTTATAAATTATAGGTAACCGACGAAATTGTTATCTACGGGGAGTATTTGAAGTTATCGTATCTCATTATTCTTAAATGCTTTATATCCGCCAGTTGGCGGGGAATTCGCCGTAGGCGATAAAGTATTGTAGTAAAAAGAACACGCCCAAATTAAAAATATCCGCCAGCTGGCGGATTAAAGAAATCCAGGGTTTCAGGACAATTGAATAATTTAATTCGGTCATTAGTGTTTACAAATCTATCTTTTGTTGCAAAATTCTTGATGGTGTTTTTTATCCGTCATTTTGACAGAAATATTCGAATGAATTTCATCTTAACACTGTCAGGATTACCTTGTTACCGCGTTTTAGTCGTAATTATTTTTATCCTTTATTTTGATTCAGGAAACCAGATTTTCCAATAAATTTTTGAATTTCAATTAATTTCAAAAGATATTTTTTTCTTATCATCGATTGTCCCAAAATTTTCAAACCTATCATTTAGCGATGGTATTGATTTTGATTTTCCCGATTTCGAAAATTAAATCAATAATTTAAAGATAGGAGGACAAAATTATGGCACTCGTAAAATTTAGAAACAAAGACATGTTCCCGTCAATCTTTAATGATTTTTTTGACAGGGATTTATTTGATCTGACCAACACAAGTTTTATGAATTCGACACTTCCAGCCGTTAACATCAAGGAAAGTAAGGATGATTATCTGGTTGAAGTTGCTGCGCAGGGCATGAGTAAAGAGGATTTCAAGATCGAACTTGAAAATAATTTCCTGGTGATTTCATCAGAAAAAGAAGACAAAAAAGAAGAAGAAGGCAAAGAATTTACACGCCGCGAATTCAGCTATCAGTCGTTTAAACGTAGCTTTAGTTTGCCAAAAACAATCGACGAAGGTAAAATTAAGGCAAATTATAAGGATGGCGTTTTAAAGATTACACTTCCGAAAAAGGAAGAAGCTAAAGAAAAACCGAAGAAATTAATAACCATTGGTTAATAATTGGTTTTATTATCAGGAAAAAAGGAGGCATTTGGGGGCCTCTTTTTTTTTATGCAGTTTTTAATTCGAACAGTGTTATTTCTGGCAAAATGCCAATTCTTCCGGGATAGCCGATATTTCCCAAACCCCTGTTAACATACAAAAACTGTGGCTTTGCCGTTGTCGAAGTGTTTTCGTACAGGCCTGCCCAGTGTTTGTATATATATTTTGCAGGGCTCCATTTTATGTTTTTGATTTCGATACCAAACTGAAAACCATGGGTATGACCTGCAAAGGTGATATCGATGTCAGGGTTCTCCTGGCTGATAATTTTTTCCCAGTGAGTCGGGTCGTGCGAAAGAAGCAGCTTTACAGGAGCGTTTTCAGTGCCAACCGAAGCTTTGGCGATGTCGCCATATTTTGGAAATCTTGAAAAATCACCCCAGTTCTCAACGCCAATCACTGCAATCGAATCTTCACCTTGCCGAATAAGCTCATTTTCGTTACGAAGTAATTTCCAACCCATTCGTTTGTAAAAATCAAAAAGGGCGGTCATGTTTTGCATCTTGGCTTCAACAGAATGCCAGCGGGTATAATCGCCGTAATCATGGTTGCCGAGTGTAGCAAAAACACCATGTTTCGATTGAATTTTACTCAGAATGTTTTCAAACCTGAATGCCTCATCAGTTTTATAATTTACGAGGTCGCCGGTAAAAAAAACGAGATCTGGATTCAGGCCATTAATAAGGTTTACCGCATCTTTTAACTGGTGTTCGCCTGCCCAGCTTCCGAGGTGGATATCCGAAATCTGTACAATTTTAAGCCCATCAAAAGATTTCGGAAGATGTGAAAGGCTGAGCAGGTGCCGCTTAATCTTAAAATCATAGGCCCATTTAAACATGCCTGTTATCAGTCCGCTAAACAAAATGCCACCCGAAATCAGCCCGATATTCTGTAAAAACTGAGCACGGGTAATTTTTTGTCCCTCATACTTTTCTGAATGTCCCTTTTTTACAGAGGCAGCTTTCATGTTGATGTAGCGGAACAACCGGATTACATCAGCGAAAACCAGGAAAAGTATCGGGAGAAGTTTTGAGGCATAAAACACGAAGACAAACCCAAAAGAATAAATTTTGAAGGTGTTATTCCAGTCATTTTCGGTGAAAACCATCGAAAATCCTACCAGCGCCAGAAGCAGCACAAATGGCGACCAATACAATGCCGGGAGAACATACCTGATCAATCGTTTTTTGGAATTTATCCAGGCTTTTACGGAATTCCATAAATACAAATCACCTAAAAAAAGGAGGGCAAAGAAAGGAAACCTGCCGGCATTTTTCGGATAAAGATCAAGAACAATGAGATAAGCCAGGACAAGGAATACGATGATTCCAGAGACATACAAGATTTTTTTCATCAAATAGCATTAAAAAAAACTGTTATCAAACTTTGAGATAACAGTTTTTAAAAAGTGTTGTTTAAACGGAAGCAAAATTACCTTATTGCAAATCAGCTCATTTCTTTAACATAATTTACCAAACCCTGTGCAGTAAAAATTTTCATCAGCTTTTCGGGAAGTGCTGCAAAATGATAGGTTTTACCGCCGGTAGTTACGGTTCCGTTTTCAAAATTGATATCAACTTTATCGCCGGCTTTGTAGGCATCAACGGCTTCGGGCACGAGAATAATCGGTAAGCCCTGGTTTACCGCCGACCTGAAGAAAATCCTGTTAACCGATTTGCAAATTACTGCTTTAACGCCTGCAAATGCCAGTCCAACTGCAGGATGTTCGCGCGAACTGCCACAACCAAAATTTGCCCCGGCAATGAGGATGTCGTCTTTTTGAACCCTTTCGGCAAAGCTGTCATCGAAACCTTTAAAAAGCGATGGCAGTATTTTTTCAGGTTCTGTCGACAAAATATTGTAGGTGAGGTTTCCTGCAAACATCTGGTCGGTGTTGAGGTTGTCAACATCGGAATAATTCCAGACTTTTTCAAAAAGGCGGTCGTCGCCGGATTTTACCTCATTGGTCGAACTTTGCTCAATCTGATATGGAAAAACATCGTTTGCTTCGATTCCTCTCGGGTCGGTGATTTCACCATTTAATGCCGACCATGCTACTGCTGCCGGTGAAGCCAGATAAATGTTCGATTCTTTATTCCCCATCCTACCTTTAAAATTGCGGTTGGCTGTCGAAATTACGTTCCATCCGTCAGCAGGAATTCCCTGGCCAGTGCCAAGACAAGGTCCGCAGGATGTTGATAAAAGCTGCGCCCCAGCTTCGATAAATATTTCGATCAGGCCATCTTTCATCGCCTGAAGGTAAATTTCCTTTGATGCCGGGATGATTAGCATCTGAACATCAGCAGGAAGTTGTTTCCCTTTTAATACTTTAGCAACTTCAGTCAAATCTTCAAGCCGGCCATTGGTGCAGGTTCCAACGAGTGCCTGATGAATTTTTGTTCCTTGCACCGATGACAGGGATTTTACATTGTCGACATGGTGCGGGGCGGCAACAACAGGGAAAAGTTCGTTCAGCTCAATCACATATTCTTTCAGATAAACCGCATCAGTATCAGCCCAGATACCTGTAATTTTCTCACCTAAAAATGCATCAAGAATCTCATCAGCAGGGAAAACGGCATTTTTAGCACCCATTTCAGAAGCAAGATTTGCCACGGTCATCCTATCGGAAACGGAAAGCGTTTTTACTCCTTCGCCATGATATTCGATCGACATATAATCGGCACCACTCGAGCCAATCATCCCAATAATCCAGAGCGAAAGATCTTTTGCATAAACACCCTGGGGCAATTTCCCGTTTAAGGTGATTTTGATCGATTCCGGAACGCGGAACCAGGTTTCGCCTTGCTTCCACAAACCTGCCGATTCGGTGCGGTCGATTCCGGCAGCAAAAGCATTAAACGCTCCTGCAGTGCAGGTGTGACTGTCGCTTCCAACAATCACCATTCCCGGTTTTGCATGGTACGACATAATTTGATGGCAGATTCCGCGTCCGATATCGTAAAAGTTTTTAATGCCCTGTTCTTTAACGATATCCCGGATTTTTTGATATTGGTTGGCCAATTTTGAACTTGTTGGCGGGGCATTGTGGTCGAGGACGATAAGCAACTGATCTGGATCGTAAACCAACTCACCATTCATTTGCTTAAAAGTGCCGGCAATACTCGAAGTATTGTCGTGGGTAAGGATAATGTCAGGTTTTTTAAAGACAATACTGCCTTTTTCGGCATTAAAAATTTTTTCGACAAAAGTTTTTCCACTCATTTGATTATTTTTTTAGATTTAATTTCATAATAGAATTTGAATGGCAAAAATGATAATAATTTTGTGAATTCTGTTAGTTTTGAGTAATTTAGAAACTGTTTAAATCCACATCCGGGATGATTTCAATTGCGTCGGAACCCTGATTTTCGAAGCTCAGCATTGGATTTTGGAAATAAAATGGAATTTTAAAAAAAAATGTTTGGTAATCAGTTAGTAATTTCTATTTTTGCAACCCCAAAACAATGGCGGATTTATCCGGAAAGTTATGGAGATTGTTCTTTTTTTAATTTTTTTTTGAAGATTTCAAAATTCGGCATTAAATACCCGGAGAGGTGGGTGAGCGGCTGAAACCAACAGTTTGCTAAACTGTCGTACCTAAATACGGGTACCGGGGGTTCGAATCCCCCTCTCTCCGCCAGCATATTTTGAAGATTTTCGGGGTATAGCGTAGTCCGGTTATCGCGCCTGCTTTGGGAGCAGGAGGTCGCAGGTTCAACTCCTGCTACCCCGACGGAGTAGAAGGGAGTTTGGCAGCCTTGCCAGCTCCCTTTTTCAATTTAAGGAATTTGGTCAGGTGTTGTTATCTCCCTTTTTTGGATTTAGCAGGTCAGATC
>CAJATL010000187.1 GCA_903944895.1 uncultured Bacteroidota bacterium | reverse complement strand
TTGTCCGCCCTGCCCACCGCCTGATTGCGCCGTTAATTCGCGCATCTGCTTCACCGGCTGCCCCCCAATGGTAGCGTACAAATATATTTTAGCACCAAGCGCCTGGCGGTTTCCCCAGGTTCCACCTCCACCGGCAAGTTTTACTTTCAGCCAGTTGTTGTTGTTGCCGTTGTTGGTGTAAAATGTGTTGTTTCCGCCAAAATAGTTGTTTCGGGCAGCAAAAATATCAAGGTCGCCATCGTTATCAAAATCAGCCCAGGCAAGGCCTTCGGTGTAATTTCCGTCATTAACAAAGGCGTTATCTAAAACTTTTTCAAAATTTCCTGCACCATCATTTTTAAACAGCAGGTTATGTCCGTCGTAGCCGCCAACGGCAAGGTCGAGGTCGCCATCTTTGTCGTAATCGCCAAAAGCACTTCCCGACGACCAGGTGGCTTCGTTAACCAGCGGACTGTCGGTGATTTTTGTAAAAGTGCCGTCGCCATCATTTTTATAAAACCAGTTTACGTACATGCCCAACTGCCCGGTGGAGACAAACAAATCCAGGTCACCATCGTTGTCAACATCGGCCCAGCTTGCCCCCGAACAACTTGAAACATCAGATAAGAAAGGTTCTTCATTAACTTTCGTAAAATCACTAATATTATTATGATAAAGACAGCTTGCCGTACCAGAGTTTGCCACATAAACATCAGGATATCCGTCATTGTCGTAATCGCCCCAGGCGCAACCGCTCGAGTTGGCAATATCGTTTACGATATCTCCGGTAAGCACTTTGTCGAAATACCCAAATCCATCGCCGTTATACAGAAAGTTTTTCTGGTCGCGGTTTGTAACAAAGAGATCTAAACCGAAATCGTTGTTGTAATCCACCCAACTGCATCCAACCGATTTTCCACCTTCACTTACCACAATGCCTTCTGTAACTTTTTCAAAGGTACCATCTCCGTTTCCGAGGTATAAAAAGTTGTTTTCGTTGTGATTGGCAACAAAAAGATCCATATTTTCGTCCATATCAATGTTAATGGCGGTGGCAGCATAAGAACTTCCGCCATCGTTCACAACAGGGCCTTCGGTAATTTTTTCGAAGGTTCCGTTGCCATTATTCATGTAAAGAAAATTATTTTTTCCGTTGCTTTCGTCATTGTTTGTTACGAAAAGGTCCGGGAAATTGTCGTTGTTAAAATCAGCCCAGACCATGCCGTAGCACCAGCCGCCATCATTAACGATTGCACCTTCGGTAACTTTGGTAAAGGTGGTTTCGGGCAATTCTTCGCCTTTGTAGGCGCGAACATTGGTTCCAACGCCGCAAACAATCAAAGTGCCGTTTAAACCGATGGCCGGCCCGCCAACATTTACGCTGGGGACGGCTTCTTCCCAGCGGTCGCTCAGGTCGGCATTAAACGAATAAAACCTGCCGTTGGTAAAACCGCCGTTGGTAACAAAAACCCTCCCGGCAGCATCAATGGCCATGCGGGGCTGGTTAGCGCCACCGGTTAAAATGACTTTAGAAGTATTTAAAACATCGCCGTTGGCCGGATTCAGCCGCATAATTTCTCCGTTGCGGGTGTAGGCGTAAATGCTGCCATCAGGGCCAACCCCGTGCGTGGCAAAAGGCGTGTAGCCGATGGGGACCGACCATTTCCGTTTAAATATATTTCCGGCATCCTGTATAGCAAAAAGCGAGTCGGTGACCGGGTTATTTTGGGTGCGCGGCACATAAATGGTTCCGTCGGGACCAAGAAAAAACCCCAGTTGCTGGACAAGCCCACCAGCCAAAGCGTCGGAAACAAAAAGCTCGTCGCCGGTTGCAAGATCGTAGGCAGCAATCCGCACAGAGTTTACTACATTTTTTATCGAGTAAACGCGGTCGTTAAATATGGTCAGCCCGGAACCACCGTCGTAAGCCAGCCTTTCGGTGTCCCACAATGTTTTTCCGTTCAGATGGTTAATCCGTAAAATGTTGTACATATTTCCGACCAACAGATCACCATCGGGCGTGAAAGAAAGGCCTTCGGTAGTTCTTTCGTCGGTGAGATCTTCGGATTTCCAGAGAATTTCACCAGTTTCAGCATCGAGAGCGTACAAATACGAGAAGTTGGTGTTCCCGGCTCTTGTGGCATAAACCACGCCATCGTGGATGGCCGAAACACGATTGCGCCAGTCGGTCGAAGGGAAATCAACCGGCAGATCTTTTGTCCAGAGTGTATCGCCGGTAAGCAGGTTATGAACTACGATTTTTGTTCCGTGCAAAACGTCGTTGATGTTGTGCATGCGCGGCATGGCCAGGTAAATGCCATCGGTAACAGCCTGCTGGGCAATTACCGAATTCAGGCTTCCCGACCAGAGTAATTCGGGTTGTGGTGGGCCATATTGCGGCGAAAGAGAATTTCTTTGCGAGTTTCCGCCTGGGCCAACATTCCAGCCTTGCGAAAAGCCGGTTAATGTAACAAGGATCAAAACAATCAGCGCAATTATGCTCCTGATTGATGAATGCTGAATCGTGTGTAAATGTTTTTTCATTGTGGTTTATTTTTATAGTTTAAATCAATAATTTGTCACTCAAAATCAAGGTTTAGCAGTCGCCAGTGGGCAGTTGCCAGTTGCCAGTTGCCAGTTGGCAGTTGGCAGGTGTAAGGCATAAGTCGTAAGTCGTAAGTCGTAAGTCGTAAGTCGTAAGGCGTAAGTAGTGAGTTGCCAGTTGCCAGTTGGCAGTCGGCAGTTGCCAGTCGCCAGTGGGCAGTCGTAAGGCGTAAGTAGTGAGTGCTGAGTCGCCAGTTGGCAGTCGGCAGTTGCCAGTCGCCAGTCGCCAGTGGGCAGTCGTAAGGCGTAAGGGGTAAGTAGTGAGTGCTGAGTCGCCAGTTGCCAGTTGGCAGTTATACATTCTCCCATTCTCCCATTCTTCCTTTCTTCCATTTTTCCATTGTCGAATTTTCAAATTGTCGAATTGCCACATTATTCCATTCTTCCATCATTTCACCATTCCATTCTTCCATTGTCGAATTGTCGAATTTTCAAATTGTCACATTCTTCCATTCTTCCATCTTTCCATTCTTCCATTGTCGAATTGTCACATTGTCGAATTCTTCCTCAACCCAAAATCCTGTCCATCGCCCAACTGGTTCGTGCGGCGGTTCGTCCGGTGCTGGGGCATTTGCCTTTTCCGAGCAACTCGTCAACGATGGTTTGTATAAGCGGCTGCTGGATATGAAGCGGGTTTTCGGCAGGAAAAGTCTGTATTCCCGAATTAGTTTCCAAAACAAGCGGTTCATTCCCGAAAGTCGCAAAAGTGATTTTTCCTTTCTCACCGATAATTTCGGTGCGATCTAAATCATTAAATGCCGAAAAACACCAGGTTCCTGTTCCATGTGCGCCGTTGGCAAAGAGAAACGACCCGCTCACGATGTCGTCGTTTTGATAAAGACTTGCCTGGTTAGACGCCTGGCCCTGGGCCGAAATGATGATTCCAAAAAAATACTGAAGGATGTCGAGCGTGTGGCAGGCCAGATCAGAAAAATAACCACCCGGAATGCCGGGTTGAACGCGCCAGCTTTCGACTCCTTTTAAGTCGTTTTCAGTTGGCCGCTGGTGAAAAGTGACATTTACAAACCGTATCTGCCCGATTGCATTTTCATCAATCCATTTTTTTATCATCAAAAAGCGTGGCAAGGCGCGGCGGTAATACGCCACAAACAAAGGTACGCCGGCTTCTTCGCAGGCATTGATCATTTCCTGACAATCTTTATAATTCAGCGCCATGGGCTTTTCGACATAAACCGGCTTCCCGGCGCGGGCGGCGAGCAGGGCAAATTCCTTATGACTCCCCGGAGGTGTGGCCACATAAATGGCATCAACATCCGGGTCAGCTATTAAGGCGGCAGCATCGGAATACCAGCGCGTAACATGATGTCTTTCGGCGTAATCCTTTGCCAGATCTGCATTACGGCGCATCACAGCGACCAATTCAGAATTTTTGGCATTTTGTAAAGCCGGGCCACTTTTAACCTCGGTAACATTGCCACAACCAATAATTCCCCACCTGATTTTTTGCATCTTTAATTTTTCTTCAAAAGTAAAAAAATAATGGTTTTTTGATTTGCAAGGTTTTGCAAGTTTCTGAAGTGCGCCAAAGTAATTTCATATTACCTTTGCCGTTTGTTTTTCGGTACAACAAAATCAATAAGTTGAAAATTAATTAATGTTTTTTTATGGAAAGAAATTTTCATTGTCCGTTTTGTCACGGACAGTTATGTGTGAATCAGAGGGTTATTTTATCGGCATTAAATGAAGACGGACAACGGGGGCTTGTTTTGTTAACCCCGGAACTGGGCGATTACAAGGCGTTGAAGCATCCTTCATTTAAAGTTAAAGAAGGTCAGCATGTTGATTTTTTCTGCCCGATTTGTCATAACAACCTGATTGTAGAAAAAAAAGACGAAAAATTTACCCGGGTAATGATGCTGGAACTGGGCGAAGAATATGAGGTTTTGTTTTCGCAGATTGCCGGCGAAAAATCAACATACGTTATTGGCGAAAACAGCGTCAGGACTTATGGAAAAGACGCCCATGAATTTACAAACTTCTGGGGTGAAACACCCAGTTATTAGTCTTTTGGTTTATTGATTTTCGTAATGCCGGACGTCGTCGTGGATGAAATCCAGGATGACTCCCGCCTGTTTGAACATCTCTTCCGATTCCTGGCCGGCATGGTATTTCCGGTCGCAAACCACGCGTTCGATCCCACAGTTTATAATCAGCATTGCACAGGTTCGGCAAGGCGTCATGCTGCAATACAGCGTTCCTTTATCTAATGAAATTCCCAGCTTGGCTGCCTGACAAATGGCGTTCTGTTCGGCATGAACCGTGCGCACACAATGCTGGGTAATTGTACCATCCGCATGCGAAACCTTTTTAAACAAATGGCCTACTTCATCGCAATGGGGCATGCCGTGCGGTGATCCAACATAGCCGGTAACCAGAACGTGTTTATTCCTCACGATGATGCATCCGCTCCTGCCACGGTCGCAGGTTGCACGTTTGGCCGCAGTATTCGAAAGTTCCATAAAATATTCATCCCAGGTTGGCCTGATGTGCTTTTTTGGGACGTTTTGATTGTCAGTAAGTTCGTTCATAATTCAAATTTTAATCAGGAATAAGCATGAAGAAGTTGATGATGTTAAAAGTGTTATTGCTTTTTGAGTATTTCTGTCAGATCAATCGCTATAAAGCTGTCATTTTGTTGATCGTAAAGCGTATTTCCAATCAGGAACGCGTTTGATGTTGCCTCAATTTCGGCAACTTTTAATCCGTTTAGATCTAAAATCCAGGTCTGGTTTTCCTTTGCTATGAATTTGTAGTCATCAGAACGTAAATAATAAATACTTAAATCCTCGTAGTTAATGGTTTTAGTGACATTTAATTGACTATCAACAGCCAAAATTTTGTTATTATTTGTAAAAACAAATACTTGGGTTGTATCAGATTCCGGAAGGCAGGAAAAACTATTGTTTTCGTCGGTGATATAGACCTGGTTTCCTATAAAGTTATTTAGTTCTCCAAATTCTTCGGCGGAGAAAGCTTCGTCGGTGATCAGATTTCCGCTGCTTTTCGAGTATTTTGACATCCGATTTTTAAAAACCAAATACAGCTCATTTTCCTTAATTTTAAACCCTAAAACCTGGTCTTCTTTACCATCAATTAAGGTGAGAAAAACCTGTTTTCCGGATTTCTTATCAAAAGCGGCAATAAAAGGTTTCCCAAAATCAAGTTGCCGGTACCCCATAAAAGCAAACCCTCTGTTTATCATAAAGACCAAACTATCATCGAAGAAAATTGACGACTTGCTTGGCAGGTCGTTTGGAAAGGGATGCGACCAAATTACGTTTCCTGTTTGCTTATCAATTCTGGAAAGTTTTTCTCTTGATGAAAAATACAAATCTGTACTGTCAACAAGTACGTTGGAAACTATATCTCTTACAACGTTGTGCCCGGTTGACATGACAAAAGTGCCGGTAAGAAGTCCGGCTGCAACGCCTGCCGCGTTGGCAATTGCTGTCCCTGTGTAATCATTTTTACCCGTAATCGTGTGATAATCCCACCCTGTGCCGTCTTTCAGGTTTATGGTATGTAATCCTGAAGAAACAATTACAAGTGTCGAGTCATTTAAGTAAAACAAATCATTCCAACCATATTCACGGATTAACATCTTTTTCCAAAGCACCTCTCCGTTTGCAAGATTTATTCCTTCGAGTTCGTTGCTGTATCCGGTTGAACCCTTAAACCGATATCCGATTCCAATATTTTCGGTAGGGTCAACAAAATAAATGTTGTTTTTAACCTCCCATAATTCCGCGCCTGAGTTTATGTCCAGACAATAGCTTTTATTTGCTGTGGTAAAAATTATCGTATTACTGAATTGTTGCAAGCTACTTGCCTGATAGGCAATTTTTCTGCTCCATTTCAACGTCCTTTTATTGAGGTCATATAATAAAATATTCCCTGTGTTATCAAGCCATTTCCCGTTTTTACTCAGACCCCTTATCTGAACAGTTAAAAATCCGGAAACCGTATCAAGATAAGTCTCATGAATTCTGTCAGGAAAAACATATTCGCTCCCCGTAATTTCGGTATTTGTTATCAGATTTTTACCTAAATTTTTGTCCTTGTTCAAAACCGGTAATTCATTCTTTTGGCTGAACACACAAGTTGAGACTGCAATTAGAAATCCAATTAAAGTGTTTCTCATGATAGGTGCTGTTTATTTGATGATACCGAATTTTTGTGTTGTCTCTGCCGCCATATAATTAGTGCCTGCAGCAATATCGTCTGGATAAATTTTTCGAATTATCGTCATGATCAATTTTGGAGAGGACTGCGGCTACTTTTTCGATCAGTTGTTCCTGTGTCCCGTTATTTTCGATAACAAAATCGGCCATTTCGATACATCTTTTCAGATTTTGATTGTTTGGATCGTCGGTGGTCATTTCGCGTTTTTCGTTGGCGATGAATGTTTCAAAATCAATGTGGTCGGTCTCCGAAGCACGTTGTTTGATACGATCAAAGCGCAATTCGGTTTTTGCATCCACAGCAAAAAGATAAAACCTGCCTTTTTTGCGAAGGCTGTCGATTTCACCCGGGGTTCTGATGCTTTCGATAACGCAGTTTCCGCCGGTAGTTCTGGCCATTTCATACAACTGATCGGTGATGTAGGATGGCGAGTTTCCTGCCCTGAGTTCGTTGGCAACGGCAGTCATGCTGTCGCGGTTCACCGGAAGGCCGCGTTTGTTGATTTCGGTGATTAAAAACCCACGCACCGAAAAATGGTTAAATCCCTTTGTTGTGGTGAGATAATCGACGATGGTGCCTTTTCCTGCGCCCAACGTTCCTGTTATTCCGATGATAATCATTTTTTAAATCCTTAAATTAAATCAATTTTCAGCCGGTCGATCCATTTTTCGGCTTTCTGAGGCTTAAAAGCGGCCAGCTTTTCAAGAAGAATGTTTTCATCATCTTCAACAATCAGATTGTTTTTATGTTCCTGCCTGACGAATTTTTCATCCACAGCATGGTTGATAAAGGCGAGTAGATGATCAAAATACCCGTCAATATTGAGGATTCCTGCTGGTTTGCTGATGATTTCGAGCTGGTTCCAGGTGAGTACTTCAAAAAGCTCGTCAAAGGTCCCGAAGCCTCCCGGCAAAGCGATGAAGGCATCCGAAAGGTCGGCCATCATGGCTTTTCGTTCGTGCATGGTGTTAACAATATGAAGTTTGGTTAATTGCCGGTGAGCAATTTCCTTATCCACGATGTGGCGTGGCATAACACCGATCACTTCGCCTCCGTTTTCGAGCATGCTGTCGGCAATTTCGCGCATCACACCAATATTTCCACCACCAAAAACTAAGGTAATATTTTGGAGCGCCATAATTTTACCGAGACTTCTGGCCTTGTTCTTATAGTTTTCACGCAGCCCGACACTCGAACCACAAAACACACAGATTGATTTCATTATTAAAAATTTCGGTAAAACTAAGGGTTTTTCGGTAAACCGGATTTAATGTTCAGCCTTGTGCCTCCTCAACAATCCCATAAAACATCCTGATTCCGGTTTCGATGAGTTCATCCGGAAAATCGTAATCCGGGTTGTGAAGGTCGGGATGGTTTTTTCCTGAGCCAATTCCAAAAAGTGCGCCCGGAAATTTATTGGTAAAATGGCCAAAATCCTCCGACCACCTGAAAGGCTGATTAATTTCGTGAATTTTGAAACCATTTTTTGCCGCGCTTTTTCTGACAAAATCAACTGCTCCGGGATGATTTACCGTTGCCGGAAATTCTTCGGTAAAGCTTATCTTTTCGGCTAAACCGAATTTGTCGGTGGTTTCCTCTACAATTTTAATTGCTTTTTGGGTAAGAATTTCGATGTCGCGGTTGTTGTAACTTCTCAATGTTGCCATCACTTCGGCATAACCGGGGCTGGTGCCGAATGCCACATCACCAAGCCGGGAATGAATAATCGTGAGCAGCACAAAATCTTCAAAACTTTGCTTTTCCAGCGAAAGCTGAATAAAACCACGGATTATTCCGGTCATTGCCAGCGCCGGACTGATGCCACTTTCAGGATAAGCGGCATGTGCAGTTTTGCCAAATAATTTTACAATCATTCCTTTGGAAGCTGCCGCAAAACTCGTGTTGCCAACAACGATTTGGTTGAGCGGAAAGCCCGGCAGATTGTGCAGGGCAAATACAAAATCTGGTTTTATCCGTTCAAATTTTTCATCCGATAAAATGGCTTTTGCGCCATTTCCGGTTTCTTCGGCAGGTTGGAAAAGCAGGATGACTTTGCCCGAATTTATTGGGTTTTGAAGCAAAACACGCGATAGTCCGGCCAGAATTGTGGCATGGCCGTCGTGGCCACATTTGTGCGAAATTCCTGTAAAGGCAGATTTATGTTCAAAATCGTTGGTTTCGGCAATTGGCAAAGCATCCAACTCCGCCCTGAATAAAAGGGTTTTTCCGGGTGTTTTTCCTTCAAAAACAGCAGCAAAGCCAGTTCCACCAAGCTGCGTAATGATTTCATCAGGCTGGTTTGAAGCGACATATCTTTCCAACTTTTTGCTGGTAAGAAATTCTTTACCTGAAAGTTCCGGGTGCTGGTGCAAATCTCTGCGTAGAGCAATTAATTCGTTTAAAAGATTTTTATCTAAATTCATGTGTTTTAATCTTTGGAAAAAAAGCAAAGCAAAACTCATTCGTCAATTTCGGGGGGATGCTTTCCGGCATTGGTTAGCAAACGCCTCAGGTTACGCAATTCGATGCGGTTAAGTTTCAACACATCACTGGTAACTCTGCCTGTTGTTGTTAATCCAATTATTTCTGTTGTATCATTGCTCCATGCAAAATGAGCAGACCAATTTTGCTTTCTTGGATTAAAAAGAGCTGCTTCTTTTCCTGTCAAACCATCAATACCTGTAGTTTTATTATACTTGTAATTATTACAGCCCTGGCAAGATAATGCAGTATTTTCCTGAATACTTTCTCCACCCTTGCTTTTTGGAAAAATATGCTCAACAACAAAGGGTTGTGATGAAATGTTGGCCGGGCTTTTACAATACTCGCATAATCTGTTTGCCCTTTCATAAGTTAGTTGCTTTAACTTATCAGACAACATTGGGTTGAGTTTTTAATTCTAATTGTTCGAGTAAATCATCAAGAGAAATGTTGCGGAGATTTGCCAATTGTAATATGTTTTCAAGACGATTTACATTAAAATTTTCGGTGTATGAGGTTAGTTCAAGTAATTCCTGATGTTCAATATCTGTAAGCTTCTTGCCGTTACGAAGATTTACCAGATTATTATAACGTTGCTGAATTTCATAAGGAACCGGTTTATTAATCTTTTTCAATAAATCAGCTTCGACCAGTGAAAGAACTCCGGGTAGCTTTTGTTTTCGAAGTCCGATAACTTCTTTCATCACCTGGTCTAAATCCGACAAACTTAATGAAGATAAAGTTTGAAAGATTCCTGTTAACGGTTGAGTTGGAATTAGGTTTTCCATTTTTCAAAGTTTAATTTTATGCAAAAATAGTAAAAAACGGAGGCTAATCAAACGAAAAAAGCCGGTGTTTCTGTCTGAACCCACCATAAAGCAAGGCGGGCTGCACTTTGTTTTTTTGCTAATTTCACTTTGCCCCGGGCAAAAAGGTTTCACCTTTTCAAAAGGTGAAACCTTTAAACAAAATCTTTCCGATTGGAATAATGTTTGTAAAACAGGCTCACAAAACAGTAAAAACGAATCCTCTGATTGGGAGTGATCGAAAAAAAAGTAATTTCGGGCCATAAAGTTAAAATTTAAAACGATGAATAAACTCTATCCAATGAAGTTTGCGCCGCTTTTCAGGGATAAAATCTGGGGTGGCCAAAAGATTAAAAGTGTGCTCGACATGGATTTTGGCACACTGGCCAACTGCGGCGAAGCCTGGGTGCTTTCGGGCGTTGGCGGAAATGAAACGGTAGTAGCCAATGGGTTTCTGGAAGGCAACGAGTTAAACGAACTGGTGGAAGTTTACATGGACGACCTCGTAGGAGGCAAGGTTTACGAAAAGTACCAGAACGAATTTCCTATCCTGGTAAAATTTATCGATGCCAACGATTATTTATCCATCCAGGTTCATCCCGACGATTTTCTGGCGCAAAAACGTGGCATTGGCAACGGAAAAACCGAAATGTGGTACATCATCAGCGCTGATCAGGATTCGGAATTAATCACTGGATTCAACCAAAAAGTCACTCAAAAAACTTACCTCGACCATCTTGAAAACAAAAAACTTAAAGATATTTTAAATGTCGAAAAGGTGGTCGCCGGCGATGTTTTCTTTATTCCGGCAGGCCGGGTTCACGCCCTCGGCCCGGGAATTCTCCTGGCCGAAATCCAGCAGACTTCCGATACCACTTACCGCATCTACGACTACGACCGGGTTGACGATAAAGGTAATCAGCGCCAGTTGCACACCGACGAAGCCCTCGAAGCCCTCGATTTTAAGGTTTACGACACCTATCGCTCGGCTTATCCTGCTATCAAAAATAAAAGCGTTGAGGTTGTCAATCAGCCCTTCTTTACAACCAACATCATTCATCTTAACAAACCCATCGAGAAAAATTATGAGGAGCTCGATTCGTTTGTGATTTACACCTGTGTGAATGGTTCGTTGGACGTGAAATACCCGGATGGCATTGTGAATTTGCGCATGGGCGAATGTTTGCTCATTCCA
Organism: uncultured Bacteroidota bacterium; assembly: GCA_903944895.1. Taxonomy (GTDB): domain Bacteria; phylum Bacteroidota; class Bacteroidia; order Bacteroidales; family 4484-276; genus CAJATL01. The sequence continues at coordinate 17,356 of CAJATL010000187.1, read as the reverse complement.
AACGAAGTAAAACTGATCGAACTCCACCCGTCGAACGAATCTAAATTATTAGAAACCTATATTTTGTGATTTCCGATCCGAAAAAAATGCAATACTTTTGTGCGACTTTACAAATTAATTTGATTAAATAATTCGGTTATGAAAAAATTATTTTTAGCTGCTTTTTCACTGTTAATCTTTACTACAGCTTTTTCGCAAAGCGAAATCAAAACGCTGTTCAACCTGCCCTCCGTCGACATTAAAAATGTCAAAGGAGAACCTTTCAACACAAAAAATATTACCAACAATGGCAAGCCGGTAATTATTACCTTTTGGGCTACCTGGTGCAAGCCCTGCATGAAAGAACACGACGCAATCAGCGACATTTATGATGATTGGATTAAAGAAACCGGCGTAAAAATGTATGCTGTTTCGATTGATAATTCACGTTCGAGCAAGAGCGTTCAGCCGCTGGTTAACGGCAAAGGCTGGGAGTTTGATGTTCTGCTCGACGAAAACGGCGAATTTAAGCGTGCCATGAACGTTAATGTTCCTCCGCACACGTTTATTGTTAACGGCAAAGGCGAGGTGGTTTGGCAACATGTTGGCTATCTCGAAGGCGATGAAGCTGAGTATATCGAGATCGTTAAAAAAGTGCTCAAGGCGAAATAATTAGTATCCTGGTTAATTTCATGATTATTAAATTTAAAACCCGGCAAATTGAAAAAAATAATTTTAATAAATCTATTGCTGATATTGGCGATAATTCCGGTTTTCACTTTTTCGCAAGACATCCTGAGCGGCGGAAAAGTAACCGGGAATGTGCAGATCGACGGACAGTTTTATAGTGAAGATTCAAAACTGGGCATTTCTGATTCGAGCCTGAATTATAAAAAATTCGGGATGAACGGGTTTGCAAATTTCATTTATACCAATGGTGATTTCTCGGCAGGCATGCGTGCCGAAGGCTTCCTGAACCCCATGCTTGGTTTCGATCCACGCTACGAAGGTTATGGCGTTCCTTACTGGTTTGCAAAATATAAAACCGGCTCCCTAGAAATGACTGCCGGACATTTTTACGAACAGTTCGGCAGCGGCCTCGTTTTAAGAAGCTGGGAAGAATGGACTTTAGGTTACGATAACAACATTTATGGTTTCAATGTCCACTTTTCGCCCATAAAAGGTGTTATGCTGAAAGGACTGGTGGGCACACAGCGTTACTTCTGGGAGCCTTACGAAAATAGTAACCGGGGAATCGTACGCGGTTTTGACGGCGACTTTTATTTAAACGACATGTTCGAAAGCTTGGCCGAATCGAAAACAAAAATCGATCTGGGCGGCAGTTTCGTAAGTCGCTACGAAAAGGTGCCAAACCTGACTTTTTCGAGAGATTCGGCGTATATTCAAATTAACGAACTTGGCGATACATCTGAGTGGATTCAGCGCACAACCTACCAGTACGATCTGCCATACAACGTCGGATCCTGGGCTGCCAGGGCAAACATTGCCAGCGGAGGATTTAACTTTTACCTCGAATATGCCCAAAAAGGCAACGACCCCAACGCTACCAACAATTATATTTATAAAAAAGGTAGCGCCGTCTATTCAACTTTATCCTATTCCACCAAAGGCCTTGGTTTATTTCTGGCCACAAAATGGATCGATAACATGAGCTACAAATCGAAGCTAACCGAAAGTGGAAATCCGCCCATGCTCGATATTAATTACCTGCCGGCAATCACCAAGGAGCAGCCTTACAGTATGGCCACGGTTTACCCTTATGCCACCAAACAGAACGGCGAATTTGGAGTTCAGGCACAGGTAGCATATAACATCCCCAAAAATTCTGCCGTAGGTGGAAAATACGGGACTAACCTCACATTTAACTATTCGCTGGCCAAGTCCATTCAAAAAGACCCGATATCGGCTGATATCCCGGTTGATTCGTCAGGAACTGAAGGTTATAAAACCAATTTCTTCTCCATTGGCGATTTGACGTATTATCAGGATTTTAATGTGATGGCCGAGAAAAAATTCAACAGTAAGGTTAAAGCCAAATTAGCCTACTTTAACCAGACCTATAATAAAAATGTGATCGAAGACGATATTTTTGATGAAGAAGAAATGGTTCATGCAAATATCGGCGTACTTGATCTTACCTACAAATTTGACGCAAAAAACTCCCTCAGGATGGAATTGCAGGGGCTTTTTACAAAAGAAGACAAAGGCGACTGGGCTGCGTTGATGCTTGAATACAATGTTTCGCCTTCCTGGTTTTTCTCGGTTCAGGATGAGTTTAATTACGGAAATCCGGTAAGCACCGATCAGATTCATTATTATAATTTTTCGCTCGGATACAACGAAGGTTCCAACCGTATTTCACTACGTTATGGCCGTCAACGCGAAGGACTTCTTTGCGTTGGTGGCGTTTGCCGCTATGTGCCTGCTTCGACGGGGCTTACCATAACTTTAACAAGTTCGTTTTAATTAAATGCTCATCAACATGAAATATCGAATTCAAATCATATTGCTGATTTCAGTTTTATCCGGTTTTGTCTGGATGGCCTGCGATAAAATTGATCAACCCCTGGTTATCGTCGATCAACAAAATATTCCGGTGAATATTTCGGATACCGTGTATTTTGTCGATTCGGTGGTTGTAACCGAAAAGCAGGTTTTGCTCGAAGATTTTACCGGTCACCTTTGTGTAAACTGCCCGGAAGCAGCCATCATGGCCCACGAACTTGCCGCCTCTCTTGATCATAAACTTATAATTTACAGCGTTCATGCCGGTTATTACGCTACTCCCGATCCTAATCCTGCATCATTATACACGGATGATCTTACTTCTGAAACCGGCGAGGCGCTTTATGCCGATTTTCAGGTGTTTGTTAATCCAAATGCACTGATCGACAGGGTTAAACATGGGGGAGCTGTTCAAGTTAATCCCGATAACTGGCAGACCGCTGTAAATTCGGAACTCGAAAAACCAAATACCGCCAATATCTCACTTATCAATGCCTATTATCCGAACCTCAACACGGTGAGAATCCAGGTAAAATCGAAGTTTACCACTCCATTGGAAGGTAAATTCAGGCTTTGTGTTTACATTGCAGAAGACAGCATCGTATCTCCTCAAAAAAATAATAACCCTGCTGTCGGGCCTTCACCCGACTGGGAAGATTATATTCACAGGAATGTGCTTCGCGGAGCAATTAACACTACCTATGGCGAATATTTTTCGGCTGATGGAACCATCGCGGCAAACGAAATTTATCCCAAAGAATATTTTTATGAGATTAACCCAAACTGGGTGGCAAACCACTGCAATATTGTTGCTTTCCTGTTAAACGAAGAAACTAAAGAAATTCACCAGGTTGCCGAATGTGAAATAAAAACCGAATAGCAGAAGGCGATTTCAGGAAATTAAAAAAGAGGCAGTCTCAACTGTTTTTATAACGCAAAGGACACAAAGAAAGACGCAAAGAGCCGCAGAGACAACACTTTGAAATATATATCTTTGCGGTTCTCTGCGGTTAAACTCTGCGGTTCTCTGCGGTTGGCTATTTTATTTTGAGGCAGTGTCTCCTTTACGAAATACCTGGCTATTTTGATTGGATTAACAATTGGGTCTTAGCCTAACCGTTTTATTCAATTTTCTTAGCCTCATCCCAAAAAACATCCATCTCTTCGAGGGTCATGTTTTTGAGGGATTTCCCGTGTTTTTTCGATTGTTGCTCGATATATCTAAACCGCTGTACAAATTTTTTGTTTGTTCGCTCCAGGGCATCTTCGGGGTTAACCCCTATAAACCGGGCATAATTGACCAGCGAAAACAGCAGGTCGCCAAATTCTTTTTCTTTCTTTTCATCATCGCCAACGGCAATTTCATGCTGGAGTTCAGCGATTTCTTCGTTCACTTTTTCCCAGACCTGTTCGGCAGTATTCCAGTCGAAACCAACTCCCCGAACTTTTTCCTGCATCCTGTAAGCCTTAACCATGGCCGGCAATGAGTTTGGGACGCCCGTCAACACCGAGTCGCGGTCTTTTTCCTGAAGTTTAATTTTTTCCCAGTTGTTTTTTACATCCTCGGCATTATTAACTTTTACATCGCCATAAATGTGGGGATGCCTCCTGATCAGTTTTTCGCTGATGCCGTTCAGGACATCGGCAATGTCGAAATGCCCGGTTTCGGAGCCGATTTTTGCATAAAAAACCAGGTGAAGCATCAGGTCGCCAAGCTCCTTTTTGATCTCGTCCATATCTTTTTCGAGGATGGCATCCGAGAGTTCGTAGGTTTCTTCGATGGTCAGATAACGGAGGCTTTCGAGCGTCTGTTTCTTGTCCCACGGGCATTGGTCGCGCAGTTCGTCCATAATTGTCAGCAGGCGTTCAAAAGCAGCTAATTTTTCTTTCATGTCAAATTTTTATTCTAAAATCCGTTTTTTGTTGGGTGCAAAGATAAGCTTGTGCATCGAACAAAAATTCATTAAAAATGTGTTGCGGTAAAATGTGTAAATTGCGGCCCTTTTTAAAAAGATAAAATAACAAAAATAGAGTGAGTTTAGATATTCAGAAAATCCGTGCCGAATTTCCGCTGCTGGAGCGGAAAGTCTATAAAAAGCTCGTCGTTTATTTCGATAATGCCGCCACCACCCAGAAGCCGTTAAGCGTTATCGAAAGCATCAGCGATTACTACAAATTCAAGAACAGCAACATCCATCGCGGCGTGCATTTCCTGAGCCAGGAAGCTACCGAAGCCTTTGAAAACGCCAGGACTTATGTTCAGAAATTTATCAATGCATCCAAACGCACCGAAATTGTTTTTACCCGCGGAACCACCGAATCCATCAATTTGGTGGCCAGCAGTTTCGGGAAAAGCCATCTGAAACCAGGCGATGAAGTGCTCATCACCTACATGGAGCATCATTCGAACATTGTTCCCTGGCAAATGGCCTGTGAAGCCAGCGGCGCCAGTTTAAAGGTTTGCCCGATAAATCAGAATGGCGATCTTGACCTTGATGCATTCAAAAACCTGCTGAACGAAAAGACGAAATTAGTGGCCGTAACCCACGTTTCAAATACGCTGGGGACGATAAATCCGGTGAAAAACATTATCGAAATGGCGCATCAGGCCGGGGCTTATGTTTTGATTGACGGCGCGCAGGCTGTGGCCCACCTTCCGGTTGATGTCCGGGAACTGGATTGCGATTTTTACTGCTTTTCAGGCCACAAAATTTATGGCCCCATGGGAATTGGCGTGCTTTACGGCAAAGAGGCGCTGCTCGATGCATTGCCTCCTTATCAGGGTGGCGGAGAAATGATTGCTGAAGTGACTTTCGAAAAAACAACCTACAACGAATTGCCTTTTAAATTTGAAGCCGGAACACCAGATGTTGCAGGGGTTCTGGGACTGGAAGCCGCCTTGAAATTTGTTGCTAAAACCGGTCTTGCCAAAATGGCGGCACACGAAAATAATTTGCTCCAATATGCCACCACCGAACTCGGCAAAGTTGGTGGAATCAGTTTTTTCGGGCAATCGGCGCACAAGGCCGCGGTTCTTTCGTTTAATCTTGACGGCATTCATCCATACGATGCCGGGACAATCATCGACAAATTCGCCGTTGCCGTCCGCACGGGACATCTCTGCACCCAGCCTTTAATTCAGTTTTACAACGTTCCGGGCTTCATCCGCGCCTCTTTTGCAGTTTACAACACAAAGGAGGAGATCGATGTTTTTATTACTGCCGTTAAAAAAGCCAAAGAAATGTTGACCTAGAAAAATAAATCTCAAAAATCAAAAATCAAAAAATCAAAAATTATGAAAAGGTTAATCGTTTTTATACTGCTGGTTTTTGTTTCGTCAACCGGGGCAATGGCTGGTGGCGAACAGCTTAAGAATTTTGAAGCGGTGATGACTTCGCTGAAAGCAGGGAAAAACGTGAAAGTTGTTATCAATTATCCGCTGTGTAAAATGATCAGTGATAACGAAGTCCAGGAAAAAATCCCTGAGGCAATCGGCGGGATGACCATTGACACCTGGGAATATTTCGCCGAAAATGCCGTCCGAAACAAAGTGGCCTTTGTGGTAACTTCAACAAATCATCTCATCCAAAATCCAAAAGGCGACGGATTTGTTTATAATTACGTTAAGATAAAAATCCTGGCGGATAATACAGTCAAAATTACCGCCAAATACCTGAACGTATTGACTTTTGCAGAACAAATGGACGAGAATTTTTTTGGAGAAATCAACGACGGGAATAACGAAGGCGCCATTTATTTTTATGAATTAAATTAATGAAAACCATGACTATCGAAGAAAAAGAAGCGGACATCATCGCCGAATTTGAAAATTTCGACGACTGGCTCGAAAAGTACAATTATCTCATCGAAATGGGAAAAGACCTGCCGATGATTGATGCGAAATACAAAACCAAATCCAACCTCATTACAGGCTGCCAGTCGAACGTTTGGCTGCAGGGTGAATACGTCAACGGTAAAGTAGTTTTTAGTGCCGACAGCGACGCTGTAATCACCAAAGGAATCGTAAACCTGCTTATCCGGGTTTTGTCGGGGCACACCACCAACGAAATTATCGACGCCCAACTTGGTTTTGTTGATAAGATCGGATTAAAGGAGCATCTTTCGCCAACCCGCTCCAATGGGCTGGTTTCGATGATCAAACAAATGAAATTATATGCGCTCGCTTTTAAAGCAAAACATGAAAATCAGGAGGAAGTTAAATGATTGGAACTGAAGAAAAAAACGCGCTCAGAGAAGCCGTTATTGAGCAACTGCGCGATGTTTACGATCCCGAAATCCCTGTGAGTATTTTTGACATGGGGCTGGTTTACGAGGTGAAAATCTCCGACGAATGCCATGTTCATGTTTTGATGACACTAACCGCACCCAACTGCCCGGTAGCTGAATCGCTGCCGCAGGAAGTAAAAGAAAAAGTGCTGACCGTTCCAGGTGTCAAAAGCGCCGATGTGGAAATTACCTTCGAGCCGGAATGGGACCAGGACATGATGTCGGACGAAGCAAAACTGGAACTTGGGATGTTATAATTCAGGCATAAGTGGTAAGGCGTAAGTGGTAAGGCGTAAGGCGTAAGGCATAAGGCGTAAGGCATAAGGCATAAGGCGTAAGTGGTAAGGCGGCTGTAGCCAGTTTGCCACTTCCCTCCGCTCTCTCCGCTTTGCGCTTTGCTCTCTGCGCTATGCAAATACAGAATGTAGAATGTAGAATGTAGAATGTAGAATGTAGAATGGAAAACCAACCGACCGAAAATATTTTAGAAGCCGCCCTTTGCCGCGAAGGACTGATAAATCCTGATGATTCGGCGGTGATTTTTTATGACCTTGACTTCATTGAGCAAAGGGTTGAAACGCTCAAAAACTTGTTTCCACCAGGCACGCTTCATGCAGTCGCCGTAAAAGCAAACCCGCTGCCGGCAGTGCTAACCAAAATAAATTTATTGGGGGTAGGAGCGGAGACGGCCAGTCTGCCGGAGCTTGTTATCGCCCTGAAATCTGGTTTTGAAGCCGTAAAAATTGTTTTCGATTCACCCGTAAAAACAACAGCAGAAATCGAATTTGCGCTTAAAGCTGGCGTTCACCTCAACGCTGATTCGCTGATGGAAATCGAACGGATTGCTGATATATGGGAACAAACTGAATCGAAAAGCACGATTGGATTACGGATAAATCCGCAGGCCGGAACCGGGAAAATTGCCATCACCAGCGTTGCCGGGACGTATTCGAAATTTGGTGTTCCTTTGCTGGAATTCAGGGATGAAATTATCAAAACGTATATCGAAAACGATTTTCTTACAGCCATCCATGTTCATGTGGGCTCGCAGGGTTGTGAGCTTCCGTTGCTCATCCGGGGGATAAAAATCGTTTATGAATTGGCTTTGGAGATCAATCAGCAACTCGAAAAAGCAGGGAAACAGCACCGGATAAGGATTTTCGATATCGGCGGTGGCTTGCCTGTAGCGTATAAAGATGACGATTTCCCTCCTGCGATGGAAGAATATGTTGGTGCGCTCAAATTGGAAATGCCACAATTGTTTGATGGCACGTTTAGCCTGATCACCGAATTTGGGAGATGGATTCATGCCAACGCCGGATTTACCGTAAGCCGCATCGAATATCTTAAAACAGCCGGAACAAACAGCCAAAAGCCGGCAACGCATATTTCTGATCAAATCAACACCCTGATGATTCATGTGGGTGCCGATTTGTTGATCCGTGAATGTTATCTGCCCAACCAGTGGTCGCATAAAATTTCGGTTGCTGATCCTTCCGGAAAAATCAAATCCGGGAAACCGGAAAAAAAATATACCATCGCCGGCCCACTGTGTTTCCAGGGCGATATTATTGCACGCGACATTTTACTGCCCGAAACCGGCGAAGGCGATTTCATCATCATCCACGATACCGGCGCTTATACATTGAGCATGTGGTCGCGCTACAACAGCCGCCAGATGCCGAAAGTTATCGGTTACAGCCGTAAAAACGATCATTTCGAAATCCTTAGAAAGCGCGAAACACCAGAAGATTTGTGGGAGTTCTGGGGGTAGTTTTTATAGTCGGCAGTTGGCAGTCGCCAGTCACCAGTCATCAGTCATCAGTAGGCAGTTGGCAGTCGTGAGGCATAAGGCGTAAGTCGGCAGTCAGAAGTTGCCAGTTGCCAGTTGGTCCCGCTTTAAGGCGGGAGCAGTCGGCAGTCTGCATTCGGTCGGCAGTTTGCAATTTAAGAAATTGAAAATTGCAGTGTTTCTTTTTAAAGGTAGCTCAGCCTTAAAAAGAATGTAAATGGTTGGTTGATTTAAACTTTGACAAAGCACGGACTACAACCGTGCTTTTTGGTTTTCTATCCCGTTTTGGCCATCGTTTTATTAAGATATGTTAAAAAAACGGTGATGATGTTAAAAAGGAGGTGACAAAATCAGGATTCCGCTATTAAGGTAATAAGGCTTCACAAAAGAGTAAGCCGAAAATCTTTAACAGAGTAGGTAAACAAAAAAAATTGAGCAATGAAAAGAAATGTTTGGGAAAAAATTGATGATTACCTGGATGGAATCATGGATGAGCAATCCGCTAAGCGTTTTGAGCAGGAATTAAAAAATGACTCCGCCCTTAGGGAAGATTTCACAATAATGAAAGGACTTAGAGAAATGCTGAAAAGACGCGAATGTCTCGAGTTTATTGAGTCAGTTAAACAGGCAAGAGAGAACTATTACCAAGAAAAGGCTAAAAACTCTAAAACGGAGATTTAACCGGGTTTGTAAAATCTGGCCGAAAAGCTTACAATAATTGACTTTTTATCCTTTGTCCTTCTGTTTTATAAAAATTTGGAAATGGTTTCTATCATCAAGATTAAAACATGGCAAAAGTTACGTAGCTGGCGTTTTTCATTTTAGTACTTTTACACATTGGTATTTTTTCTAAAGCGAAAAATCACAAATCACAAATCAATGGCGTTTAGTTGAAAAATATAAAATGGAACGCGGATCAAACGGATTTTCAAACGCGGATTAAAACTGTTTATGATACAAGAAATCCGCGAAAATCAGCGTTGCTTGCATCAGCGTTATCAGCGTTCAAATCCTTAATTAAACGACATTGAATCATAATTCATAAATCACAAATCATAAATCACAAAGCAATGTTTAAAGTAAACGAGTATTTTGGAGGAAATGTAAAATCACTGGCATTCGAAAATGCCGAAGGCCCTGTAACTGTTGGCGTAATGGCTCCCGGAGATTATGAATTCGGCACATCAACGGTCGAATACATGACCGTAACTTCGGGCAAACTCACCATTCTGCTTCCCGGCGAAACCGAATGGAAAAATTATAAACCTTACGAAACCTTCGTAGTGGCCAAAGACACGAAGTTTAAAGTAAAAGTGGAGGAGCAATCGGCTTACAAATGTGTTTATAAGTGATGAGCGTTGGTTTTTGCCGGAGTTTTGGTTGAGGCTGTCTCAAAAGCCTTTTTAACGCGGAGTTACGCAGAGAATGCGCAAAGTGCCGCAGAGTTATACTACTGAAGTTTATCTCTCTGCGATTCTCTGCGTTTTTACTTTGCGGTTCCTTCGCTTAGCTGGCGAGTTGGTTTTTGCCGGAGTTTCCCCCTTCTCCTATTAGGAGAAGGGGTAGGGGATGAGGTCAAACGAAAAGATTTTAATTCCATTTTAATTGTAATTTCACAACCTCTAATTTCACCACTTTGAAAAACCATTTTTTCATATTTTTTCTTGCCACACTCGCCATCCAGGCCTGGGGGCAGAAGACGTTTGAGGGCGTCGTTTACGACATCGGAACCCGGCAAACACTGGGCGGGGTTGGGGTAACGTCATCAAATACCGGGCTGACCGCACAAACCAATGCTTCGGGGTTTTTTACAATGCAGCTCAATCCTTTTGGCAACCCAACCAACGAAAATGGTGATCAATACGCTGTTTTGAATAATTCGGTTCACTGGAATTTGAAGGAGGAGGTTGAGATAAAAATGTTTTCGCTGGAAGGCGCCGGAATATTTTCGGCAAAATCCGGCCAGACAGGACGTTTGCAACTGCCCGTGCCTTCGGCAGGTTTTTATATTCTTAACATCACCACAAACCGGCAAAATATAAAATTGCTGCTGTTTTCGGATGGGACAAACCTTAATCCTGCCAAAGCAAAAAATACTGTAACGCCAACGCCGCTTTACGACAGCAGTCTGATTTTTACAAAACCCGGCTATTATCCGCAGGAAGTTGGTATTGACGATCAGTCAGGTCTTATCCGGGTTAACCTGCTGAAGAAAAGCTACGACGACCTCGATTATTTTAACGAATTGCCCAATTACGAAGCCTTTTACATGCTTCAGGGCAGCCCGCCAAAAACGAATTACGGCGAAATCGAATCCATCAAAGCGCTGTACGATTTTGTTGACGACACCATTTATTACACCAACGTAAAGAAATATCCGAGCCATTTTAGTTTTGCCGAAACCGTGCTGGGCTACGAATACGGCAGCGTCAACTTTTTCTGGACACAGTACAACATCAGCCCCTGGCGGTTTTTAAACCTCATCACCATCAATTATCACCGGAATATCGGCAAATATGTTTTTGAGTTCGACTCCTGGGACAGGGTTGACTGCGACGGCATCAAAGCCACCTGGCAGAAACTCCTCGAAACCTCCTGGTTCGGCGACAAGCTGTATTTTCATGCCAACAGCCTGCAATGGAAAAACTGCCCGGATGTCCCGATAATCAGTTCTGAAGAATTGTATGCCGGGCAAAATTACCAGGCTTTAAACCTGGAAGAAAACTACGGCTTTTTGCGAAAAGTCGAAATCAGCGAACTGCCAACAGCTTACCCGGGCCGGCACGATCTGGTGGTTTTAAATGGAATTCCGAACGACGTTTCGGTGGTTGCGGGAATCATCACCACCGAATTTCAAACCACCCTGAGCCACATCAATATTTTGAGCCACAACCGCCACACGCCAAATATGGCTTTAAAAGATGGCTGGACAAATCCTTTGTTGGATTCGCTTTTGGGCGAACTGGTATTTTTGAAAGTGGAAAGCGATTCGTTTTACATCCGCAAAGCAAATATTGACGAAGCAACGGCATTCTGGAATCAGCGGGAGCCACAAACGCCGGTGGTTCTCCAGAAAGACACCGAAACTTCCGGCCTCATCGAACTGGGTAGCCAAAGCATTTCTTCGGTAAAAACCATTGGCGGAAAAGCGGCCAATCTTGCCGAGCTGGTCATCCTCGACAGCATCCCGCTTCCGGAAGATTATTTTGCCATCCCGTTTTATTATTATCAGCAGCACATCGCCGGCCACGGCCTCGATACGCTTATTCAAAATATGCTTGCCGATGAAGCCTTTCGTTCAAATCAGGAATACCGGAGCAATAAACTCGCCCAACTCCGCCAGCTTATTATTGATGCGCCGCTCGACCCGGCGCTTACTGCCGCTGTGCTGAACCGGATACAAAACTTCGGCAACTTCGACGCGTATAAATTCCGCTCCTCCACCAATGCCGAAGACCTCGAAAGCTTCAGCGGCGCTGGTTTGTACGATTCCTTCTCAGCAAAAAAAAGCTCTTCATCCAAAACGGTTGATAAAGCCATCAAACAGGTGTGGGCCAGTTTATGGAATTTGCGCGCCTTCGATGAGCGCGATTATTATAAAATTGATGAGAGCTCGGTGGCCATGGGCGTTCTGGTAAACCGGTCGTTCCCCAACGAAGATGCCAACGGCGTGGTCATCACCAGGAACCTGTACAACGGAAACCACGGCTACATCATCAATGTGCAATATAAAGAATACAGCATTGTGTATCCCGAGCCGGGCATCATCACCGACCAGATCATCACTTACACCATCAATCTGAACAATCAGAAATACACCATCGAATATCTCACACAGTCGAACCTGCCCGGGTTGGGCGGACAAACCGTGCTGACCGATGATGAGATTTACGAACTTGCCGATTACTGCACCCGGATAAAAAACCACTATTATTACGATTTGCCCAACAATTGCAATTGCGGTTACGAATCGTTTGCCGTTGACATCGAATTTAAACTCGACTCGGAAGTTGAAAACCGGAAGATTTACATTAAACAAGCCCGCATTTATGCTGCGGATTAAACAGTCTGTCTTTAATGAAAACAATATGACAAACGATCAGAGTAATTCGAGGGGGGCAGGTGATGGCGCGCTTTGCGCGCCATCACCTGCTCCTAATTCATAAACAGCCCTTGTCATTTCGACCAAAAAATCGAAGCGAAGCAAGATTTTGAAGGGAGAAATCTCAGCCCTTGTATTTTATGGGCAAAACATTAACTACATTTGCACTTCGGACAACAAAAGCCGGAAATTGATTTATTAAAGAATTAAAAACTAACAACTCAAATTTCAAAATCATTAAAACAAATTGTCATGAAAAAACTTTTATTCTTTGCTTTTCTAAGTTTAAACCTCTGTTTCATAACAGGTAATCAGGTTTCAGCACAAAACAAACAACCTTACCAGCCTTTGCTTGTTGAAAATGCACACTGGGTAGTTGCATTTTATAGCATTGACAATCCACCATGGGCGCCATTTCAGATGTATCAATATTTAATTAGTGGGGATTCAGTTTTAAATGGCAATCAGTACAAAAAATTGTATTACCGCGATCTGGATGATATTGACCCGGAGTATATTCTTTCAGAAGGATTGTACGGACTGATGAGGGAGGATACTTTAAACCGGAAGGTGTATGCGATTACTTTCGACGGTTGGGGATTAGGATGCCCTGATAATGAAGAATTTCAACTTTATGATTTCGATCTTGAAGTTGGTGACACTACAGATGTGTGCCTTTTTCTAGGATATTGGGGTCCATGGATAATTGACGAAATTTTCTTTCAAACATTATTTGGTAAGGAACGAAAAATATTAGCTTATTACGGAGATTATATGATTGAAGGCGTTGGTACAAATTTTGGTTTATTAGAATGTGGGCAATTTCCAAAAGGAAACAAGCCGTCAGGCAAAGGAGCATATTACGAATTATTGAACTACTGCATTGGGACAGATGAAGAGTGTGGGTACCTGTGGGTTGGAATCGAAGAAAGTGAAAACCCGGTTAAACTCAAGGTTTCCCCAAATCCCGCCAAAGAAATCGTGAAATTTGAGTTTGGAAACATCCAGAACCTTCAACAGGCACAACTCCGGTGTTACGATGTTTTTGGCAATCTTTTGTACAATGAAACAGTTGTGCAAGGCCAGAAAGAAGTTGTTCTTGATATTTCATCCTGGCCATCGGGCATGTATGTTGCCGTGGTTTTCAGCAATGGCGGCGTGGTGGGAAAAAGTAAGTTTGTGGTAGAATAAAAAATTAGTATTGACACATAAAACAAATTGAAATGAAAAAACTTTTATTACTTTCTTTGACACTAATGTTGCTTTTTTCAAACCTGCAAACGTTTGGGCAAACATCAGTTTATCACCCTTTTCCTGACAGCAATGCTGTTTGGGGAATGTCTGCAGGATGTCATGAGGCTAATTGCGGTGACTATTCATACATCAAATATTATTATGATGGTGATACAGTAATTGAGGGAATTCATTACAAAAAAATTGTAAATGAGGTACTACCATTGACCAGCGGAAATTGCTGCTATTTTTCAACAGGCCTAGGGACAGGTTTTCTAAGACAGGATATCGCTGAAAAAAAAGTCTATTGGCGAAATCAATGGACAAATGGTGATACACTATGGTACGATTTTTCTCTAAATGTAGGAGATACACTTAATAGCTATTTGAATGACCCATGGAATCCCAAAACTGTACTATCCATTGATTCTGTATTGGTAGGTGAATCGTACAGGAAAAGATTTAATATTGACACCGTTATTTTCCGGAACGAATATACCTATTCCATCATCGAAGGAATAGGAGGTACTGACGGTTTTTCCGGGTATCATGAAAATAATGCCTGGGAGTTTGGTTCATACCTTACTTGTTTTTCCGAAAATGGAAACATAGTTTATACACCTCAAAATAATCCTGACTCAATCCCTTGCGGCGAGCTACCAGTTGCAGTACAAGAATTGTATTGGCAAACAGGTGATTTGATTTCCATTTATCCAAATCCTTCATCAGGCCAGATTACGCTGAACTGTAAGAAACCTTCTCTTCCGTTAAAAATAACTATCTATGATATGTTGGGAAAAAAACATCTTGACATTGAAACAGATAAAGAATTTACCGGAATTGATATTTCTGAACTATCTCCGGGAATTTATTATTTGAAAGCTGAAACCAATAAAACAACATTTACGGTTAAAAAAATTATTAAACAATGAAAAAATTAGGTGTAGTTCTTCTGGCCATGATGCTCTTAGGTAACCTTTTGCATAGTGAAGCGGTTGTACAAGGCCAAAAAGAAGTTGTTCTTGATATCTCATCCTGGCCGCCGGGCATGTATGTTGCCGTGGTTTACAGCATTGGCGGCGTGGTGGGAAGAAGTAAGTTTGTGGTAGAATAAAAAATTAGTATTGACACATAAAACAAATTGAAATGAAAAAACTTTTATTACTTTCTTTGACACTAATGTTACTTTTTTCAAACCTGCAAACGTTTGGGCAAACATCAGTTTATCATCCTTTTCCTGATAGTAACGCTGTTTGGAACATTGATTCTCATGAACCGTGTGGACTTTATTTTGATACATGGGAGCATTTGTATTCAATTATAATTTCGGGTGATACAATAATAAACGCCATCAATTATCATAAGCTTAAAGTTCCGATCGAAGTTATTAACGCAAACGGAACGTGTGACTCATCAGGAACATGGACATCAACGGGGTATTATGTTGGGAGCATAAGACAAGATAAACCGAATAAAAAAGTATATTTTGTTCCATCATATAATAGTACAGAACAATTGCTTTACGACTTTACAATGCAAGTTGGAGACAGTGTTCAAGGTTACATTGAATCCTATAATTTTCCAGGTTTCATTCCCCATGATGTTGTGCAATCCATAGACTCCGTTTTGGTTGGCGGTACATATCGGAAAAGGTGGAACATTAACTCTGGTTATAGCATATCCTTTATAGAAGGAATTGGTTCAACATACGGCTTAATTGAACGGTCCCCACGCACTGTATTAGACTTTCCTGACTTTGCATTTACTTGCTTCAAACAAAACGGACAGCCACTATATCCTGACACAGCAACAAATTGCCAGGTTATTGTTTCTGTAAATACAATCGAATCTTGTTCATATCAGGTATTGGCTTCCCCAAATCCCGCCAAAGAAATCGTGAATTTTGAGTTTGGAAACATACAAAGCCTTCAACAGGCACAACTCCGGTGTTACGATGTTTTTGGCAGCCTTTTGCACAGCGAAGCCATTGTGAAAGGCCAGAAAGAAGTTGTTCTTGATATTTCATCCTGGCCTCCGGGCATGTATGTTGCCGTGGTTTACAGCAATGGCGGTGCGGTGGGGAGAAGTAAATTTGTAGTTAATCAATAATAAAAAACTTAATGCTATGAAAAGGATTCTATTTTTTTTGATATTTCTTATTTCCAATTTGCAGGTTTTTTGTCAGAATTATGATCCATTAGTTAATTCTGAAAAGCAATGGAGTATGCTGAGATGCTATTTAGCAGGCGGATTTTTCCCATATGGTTGTACAACCTTTTTTACTAAGTTTGAAGGAGATACGGTATTGAATAGTCAGGAATATTTACATGTTTGGGAAACGGAAGATTCTTTACAACAGAATTGGGTATTAAAAGGTTTTATTCGCGAAGACATTGAAAGCAAGCAGGTTTTTTATCGCAATTTAAACGGATATGAAGGTCTCATTTATGATTTCAGTCTTCAATTATTCGATACAGTGCCAATTTTTAACCCCTATTTTGACGATGCTAATTATGTCGATCCCTTTATTTGCTATAAAATTGACACCATTTTGGTTAATAACATTTCTACAAAGAGATTTTACCTGGGTTATTGGTATCAGTACGAAAATGAATATCATTTTTGTGAAACCTGGATCGAAGGTATTGGTTGTGATTTTGGTGTAATGTTAAGTGGCGGGTCACAATTAATAGGTTGCATCTGGGATGCGCTTTGTTGCAAACTGAATGATGAGGTGATTTATTATAGCCCTTTAAATATGTGTGAATTTTATGGCGATGGTCTGGGGCCAAAATTCACAACTACTCAAATTGACACAGCATTTGTTGGTATTCCTTACGAGTTTCAACTTGAAATTACCCCCAGTAACTTCGATTCGGTTTGGTTTTACGAATACATTCTGCCCGATAATTTTCATATCAACAGGCAAACAGGCATAATTACAGGAATACCGCTTAATACCGGCTACGAAATAATTAGTGTTCCACTTATGAATTGGAATTTTATGACCGATTGGGAGTCTTTTGATCTGATAATTGTGCAACCGGTAGGTATTCAGTCAATCGAAACAGATAAGGTGTTTTCGGTAATCCAAAACCCTGCTTTTAAGACGGTAAGATTTACATTCGGAAATTTAATAAATGATCAGAACATTCAACTCCATTGTTACAATTTAACTGGAAATCTCGTGCACAGCAAGCCTGTTGTGCAAGGTCAAAAAGAAGTTGTCCTTGATATTTCATCCTGGCCATCGGGCATGTATGTTGCCATTGTTTACAGCAATGGCGGCGTGGTGGGAAAGAGTAAGTTTGTGGTAGAATAAAAAATTAGTATTGACACATAAAACAAATTGAAATGAAAAAACTTTTATTACTTTCTTTGACACTAATGTTGCTTTTTTCAAACCTGCAAACGTTTGGGCAAACATCAGTTTATCA
>CAJATL010000186.1 GCA_903944895.1 uncultured Bacteroidota bacterium | reverse complement strand
CCCAACAAGTAAAATGCCTTTTCTGAATCGTGATGATGAAGTGTGGCAAGTGCTCTGATATTATGAATGGATCCGTCGGGCCAGAGTATCCGGAATTCGGTTTTAAGCTCTTTTTCACCCTGTATGGCCATTTGGATTTCTAAACCGAACTTTACCAGATCGTCGGGAAAAATCGCTGCCTGCCATGCCTGGTAAGTTCCAGCAAAATTCTCTTTGTCAATTCCGTAAAGTGCAAACATCTCATTGTCCCACAACAGGATGTTTTCGGTAAGATCATATTCCCACACGCCAACGCCGCCGGCACTCGTAGCCAATTCCAAACGGGCAGAAACTTTTTTCAGCTCATTGTTTTTCATCGCAAGCTGGTTGTTCAGGGTATGCAGCCTTCGGTTGTTCCTTTTGTTGACCACCAGCAAAAGCACTACCAATAAAAGGATTCCGCTGGCAGTAAGAATATAAAATCCCTGAATCTGAATAGTCTGTTTGTTAATCTCAATGTCCTTTTGCAGCAATAGGTTTTCGTTTTCTTTTTGTTGGAGGGTTTGCCTGAAAACTGCTTCGGCCACTTTACTTTTTACTTCTTCATTTGACAGTGAGTCGAACAATGAGGCGTACTTTTTATAATATTCAAAGGCTTGCTGGTAGTTTTTCTTTTTTGCTTCAATATCTCCAAGTGTTTTACTGGCGCTTTGCTCGATCGTGACAAATTTTTGTTCCTGTGCCAGTTGAAGTCCTTTTTTGGCAAATTTCTCTGCGTTTTCCATATTGCCAAGGCTCAGATAAACCAACCCAAGGTTTCCAAGTATGATGGCGTGTGCCTGGTTTCTATATTGAATCAATGGCGATTTTAGGACATCGGTGTAAATCTTTAGCGCCTGTTCGTAATCCTTCTCATCAAAAGCAATGTTACCAAGGGTAACCAAAGCGGATAAACGCGGGTACTCATTGTTGGTTTCCTGTGCTAAATTCAGTTCTCTGGTCGTAAAAATCAGTGCCGAATCGGTATCCTTTTTAATATTGAAATACAAATTACCAAGGTTTTGGAAAACGGCCATTTGCAGTTGAACATCACCATCGGGGCCAATAATTTTTAGCGCCAGACGGTAAGCGCTCACCGCATGTTCGAAATCTTCGAGATCGTAATAGATCATCCCGAGGACGTTATAGGCATTTGCCATATCAAGTGATGACTGGTTGGCTTTAAAAATTTCGATCGCATCAAGTATGCTTTGAATGGATTCGATATAGCTTCCTTTTTTTGAATAAACCATTCCCAGGTGGCCGAGCGACTTTGCGTAAAGGTTTTTGTCGGGAAGTGCTTTTCCGGTACTTATTGCCATTTTTTGATATTTCTCAGCACTATCCGAAACCCCGAGTGTTCCGTAATAAGCGCCGAGGTTGAAGCAAATCAATGTTTGCAGATAGCTGTTTTTATCATTCACAGCCAGGGCAAGCGCTTTTTGATAGGTTGGGATAGCCAGATCAGGATTATTCAGGTGCCTGTAACAGTTGCCAATACTGTTTTGCCCCAGTATGATACCGTTGCGGTAATCTATTTTTGTGGAGATGTCAAATATTTGCTGGCTGATTTTAAAGGCGCTGTCGGGGTTTGAGGGCAAGAAACAGCGGTAATATTCCAGCAGGAGTAGTACTTTATTGGTGTCGTCGTTGATGGATAACGAAAGCAACCGCGCCAGACTATCGGTTTTAATTTGCTTTGGCTGCGAAAACGTGCTAAGCGAGGTTAAAAGGAACAAAAAAAGAATCACACCTCGGCATGAAGCAGAAGGTATTTTCCTTCTTAGAGGCGCATTTGCTTTTTTCATAATTGCCTCTTCTGAGCTTTGCCGAAGCGTGGCCGCTGAGCTTTGTCGAAGCGTGGCTGCTGATTGATGATTTTTATTCATTACAAATTCTGTTTTTTTATCTGTTTCCGTGGGCTTCACCCACTTTCCGTGGGTTTCACCCACGGTTATTAATATTACGCCACTTCGTGGCTGGGACTCCTCTTCCCTCATCCCTCTTCCCTTACTTCTTACGCCTTACGCCTTACGCCTTACGCCTTACGCCTTACGCCTTACGCCTTCTTCCCTATTTTATATGCGCATCAACCACTTTTAAAAACTCAACGATGTCGAGTGGTTTGGTTAAATAGTCTTTGACTCCCGACTGCTTTAGCTTCTCAATCTTTTCGGGCATTGCATCGGCACTGACAATGATAACCGGAATGGTGTTTGTTTGTGGATCAGCCATCAGGT